>NZ_JBEYUV010000023.1:0-93383 GCF_040643685.1 Nocardioides sp. NPDC047086 | reverse complement strand
CCGCTCTTCGCTCCGGGCCCGCCCTACCCTTGATCCCCGTCCGGCGGCCCTCTAATGCCGAGCCGACTCGACGGGTTGTTCGGTTGATTCGCGCCGACTCGGCATGGGGGGCCGTGTCGGGGTCCGTGCTAACCCGCGTTGCGCTTCAGCCCGACGACGACCGGGTCGTGGTCGGAGGAGCGGTAAGGCGAGTCGGTGTGCAGGTCGGCACCGGTGTAGTTGTAGCGGCTGTACTCCAGCAGCAGCGACTCACCCGAGTTGATCCCCCAGATGTCGGAGCCGGTGAAGCGGCGCTGGGCGTGCCGGTTGAGCAGCACGTGGTCGAGGGAGCCGGCCAGGCCCGAGAAGGAGTAGCTGTACTCCTCGTTGCCGCTGAGCGTCTCGGAGTCGGCGTAGCCCGCCTCGTAGAGGACCTGCATCGGGTCCTCCTGGGTGTAGGAGTTGAAGTCCCCGGCGAGCGCGACGTCGGCGATCCCGGTCTGGGAACGGATCGAGGAGACCCAGGAGACCAGCGCGGTGGCCTGGCGGACCCGCGACTCGTTGGAGGCACCCTGGCCGTCGCCGGTGTCGCCGTCGCCCGGCCACGGGCCGGGCGAGCCCTTCGACTTGAAGTGGTTGACCACGAAGAAGAACGGCGCTCCGCCGTCGGCCGGCTTGAAGATCTGACCGATGGGCTCGCGAGCGTTGCCGAAGGCCTGGTCGTCGCCGCTCTGGTCGCCCAGCGCACGGGCCTCGCCGAGGCGGCGTACGGCCGAGCGCTTGTAGATGATCGCGTTGGTGATCACGTCGGCACCGGAGGCATCGGGCAGCTCGGAGGAGGACGGGTTGGCGGTCCAGATCTTGCGACCGGCGGCGGCGTTGAGCGCCGCGACCAGCGAGTTCGTCGCCTCGTCCGGAGTCTCCCCCAGACGGGCGGAGTTCTCGATCTCCATCAGACCGACGACATCGGCGTCGAGCGCGTTGATCGCGGCGACGATCTTCGCCTGCTGACGGGCGAAGTCGGCCGGGTCCCAGGCGCCGCGCTGGTCGCAGCCGCCGCTGACGTTGTTGCCGTCGCCGGCACGGTCCTTGAAGGCGGTGCAGCCACCGTCACCGACGTTGTCGTCGTCGGCGTCGCCCAGCGTGGTGAAGTAGTTGAGCACGTTGAAGGAGGCGATCTTCACGTCGGCACGGCGGCCGATCTTGCGCTCGTCGGGAGCCTCGGTGCGTACGTCCTCGAAGTCGGCCGGCCACGAGGCCGGGTCGGCGGTGGCGACCTGGGTCGGCTGGAGGCGGTAGGTCGGCGCCGAGGGCGAGCCGCCCTCGGAGAGGATCACCGGGCCACGGAAGTCGACGGAGGCGCCGACCACGACGGGCGAGGTGTTGGAGACGTAGGGGATCGTCCGGCTCGTCGGCGGGCGGAGCGTGGTCGAGGAGCCGTCGTCGAGCACGATCCCGCGGGCGGCGTTGTCGGCCTCGACCGCCGCGGCCTCGGCCGACCCGGGACTGGCGACCTCGGTCGGCTGGAGCAGCGGGTGGTCGCCCTGGGCGAGGCCGAGCTCGCCGAAGTTCTCGACGCCGTAGGTGTTGCTCACCGTGATGTCGCCCTGTGGCGCGAAGAGCATGCCCTCCAGCGACTCCTTCTGTGCGGCGGTCGCCGGCCACTGCGACACGACCGGGTCGATCGAGCCGGTGCCGTCGGTGACGATGTCGGCGGCCGTGGGCACCGACACCTCGGTCAGCCCGGCGTACTCGGTCACCGCTCCGGTCACCGTCACCGCATCGCCCGGCTTGACGGTGACGGCACCCGCCGAGCGAGGCTGGTGGACGAAGACCGCGTCGGAGGCGTCGTGGGACCCGAGGTCGAGCGACCCGCCCGTGCCGGCGGTCTGGAGGTAGAAGCCGAAGAAGCCGCCCGAGGGGTAGGCGGCTGTGACGATGCCGCTGGTCGTGACGGTCTGACCGACCAGCGGGCTGGCGGTGCCGGCGCCCTGGATGTCGGCGATGGCGACGGCCTCGGCCGTCGTGGTGGCGCTTGCGGTCGGGATGGCGACCGCGCCGATGCCCGCGACGGCGGCCGTCAGGCCGACCATCGAACCGAGCACCTGACGTGCTGAGAACATGGATGACTCCCCGCGTGTGGAAGGTAGAGGGCGATGGGCGGTCTGCCCGATTCAGCACCGACCGAAACGCGACAATAACGCCGCGTACGCCTTCTTCGCGGGGATCTTCGATGAACGTCCGGTAACGGAGTTACAACTACCCGAAATTGGAGATCTACGACGAGCGGAGCGAGGCGCGCTGCTTCCACACGCCGTGGAAGAACTGCGCCCCCGACCACATCGTCAGGGCGACCGCGACCGCGAGGCAGACCTGGAAGGCGTAGAAGAGAAGTGAGTAGACCAGGGCGTCGCCGAACGCGCCACCGTGGGCCGAACCGTGCGGGAGCGGCAGCAGCAGGCCGCCGAGGGCGACCGCCTGCACCGTGGTCTTGATCTTGCCGAGCTGGTCGGCCGCGATCACGATCCGCTTGAGCACCGAGAGCCGCAGCAGCGTGACGCTCCACTCGCGCAGCAGCACGATGATGGTCACCCACCACCAGATGTCGCCGACGATCGAGAGACCGATGAAGGCCATCCCGGTGACCGCCTTGTCGGCGATCGGATCGGCGATCTTGCCGAAGTCGGTGATCAGGTTGTGCTTGCGGGCCAGGTCGCCGTCGATCTTGTCGGTGATCATCGCCAGCGCGAAGATCACGAACGAGACCCAGCGCAGGGTCGGGTTGTCGCCGCCGTCGGCGAGCAGCGCCCAGGCGAAGAACGGCACCGCGAGGATCCGCAGCGTGGTCAGCGCGTTGGGTACGTTCCAGTTGCTCGTCTTCTCGACGGTGCCGGCATCGTTGGGCTCAGCGTTCACGGGCTGCACCCTAACCGTTCACCGACGCGACCAGGTCAACGCCTTCGGAGGCGGTGACGGTCGCAGTGACCAGATCGCCCGGACGTACGCCCTCGACATCACCTTCGAGGGAGGTCATCCCGTCGACCTCGGGTCCCTGGTGGGCGGCCCGGCCGAGAATCTCTCCGTCGGCGACCTCCTCGACGAGCACGACGACCTGCTCGCCGATCCGCTCCTCGGCCCGCTGGGCGGTGAGCTCCTCGACGAGCTCGTTGACGTGCTCGACGCGGGCGCGGATCTCGTCGGCGTCCAGCTTGAGCGCCTCGTCGAACCCGGCGGCCTCGGTGCCCTCCTCGTCGGAGTAGCCGAAGACGCCGGTGACGTCCATGCGCGCGGCGACCAGGAAGTCGGTGAGGATCTCGAGGTCCTCCTCGGTCTCGCCGGGGAAGCCGACGATGACGTTGGAGCGGACCCCTGCCTCCGGGGCGTACGCACGGATCTGCTCGAGCAGGCCCAGGAAGCTCTCCGGGTCGCCGAACCGCTTCATCCGCCGCAGGACGGCGTTGGAGGCGTGCTGGAAGCTCAGGTCGAAGTAGGGGGTCACACCCGGCGTGGTGCCGATGACCTTCAGCAGGTCGGGCCGGGTCTCGGCCGGCTGCAGGTAGGAGACGCGCACGCGCTCGATGCCGTCGATGCCGGCCAGCTCCGGTAGCAGCGTCTCGAGGAGCCGGATGTCGCCGAGGTCCTTGCCGTAGGAGGTGGAGTTCTCCGAGACCAGGAACAGCTCCTTGACTCCCTGCTGGGCCAGCCACTGGGCCTCGTGGAGCACGTCGGAGGGACGCCGCGACACGAACGAGCCACGGAACTGCGGGATCGCGCAGAAGGTGCAGCGACGGTCACAGCCCGAGGCGAGCTTCAGCGGCGCCCACGGCGCGTCGTCGAGCCGGGTACGTCCCGCGAAACCGGGCACCTGATCGACGGCGGCCATGCCGGGGACCGAGATGGCGGAGGCGTCGCGCTCGACCGGGGAGATCGGGAGCAGCAGGCGCCGGTCCTGGGGCGTGTGCGGGTGGTGGGCCTCCCCGCTGAGGATGGAGCGGAGCTTGGCGGCGATGTCGGGGTAGTCGTCGAAACCGAGCACCGCGTCGGCCTCGGGGAGCTCGGCGGCCAGGTCCTTGCCGTAGCGCTCGGCCATGCAGCCGACCGCCACCACTGCCTGCGCGCGGCCGGTCTCCTTGAGGTCGGCCGCCTCGAGCAGCGTGTCGACCGAGTCCTTCTTCGCCTGCTCGACGAAGCCGCAGGTGTTGACGACCACGGTGTCGGCCTCGTCCGGGTCGGCGACCAGGCGGAAGCCCCCGGCCGTCAGCCGGCCGGCGAGCTCCTCGGAGTCCACCTCGTTGCGGGTGCACCCGAGGGTCACCATGGCGACCGACAGGAGTGGCTGGGCGGTCTCGGCGGAGGATTCGGTGGCAGTGCTCATCACCGTGAAGTATGACGCGCACACGCCCCGGACACCGAACCCTCGCGCCGTGGAGCCACGATCAGTCGGGCACCGAGCCCGGCTTCACGGAGAGGACCGGGCAGGAGGCCCCGAGCAGGATCCGCTGCGCGACGCTGCCCATGAGCAGCTTGCCGACCGGCGTACGCCGCCGCAGACCGACCACGACCAGCTTGGCGTCGAGCCGCTCGGCGGCATCGAGGACCGCACCGGCGACGTCGGGGTCGATGGACTGCCGGATCTCGTGGGGCCGGCCCGAGTCGGCCAGCCGGCGCTCGAGCTCGGCCACCTGCTCGTCGACGGCGAAGCGGTCATCGACCGGGGCGTCGCCCCGGGAGGCGTTGACGACCACGACCCCACGGTCGCGACGCTCGGCGTCGGCGAGCGCCCAGTCGAGCGCGACCGCGCCGTAGACGTCGGGCGCCCACGCCACGACCACCCAGCCACCTGCGGGAGTCTCACTCATCAGTTCACCAGCTCCTTCTCGTCCTCGAGTTCGTCAGGGTCGGCCGACTGCTCGGCCCGTGCCCGGACCCGGGCGATGAACGGCCGGCCCAGGATGAACAGCGCGATCAGGACGTAGATCGCCACCGCGAGCGGCTCGCTCAGCAACCCACCGTAGTCACCGCCCGAGATCGTCAGCGCCTCACGCAGCTTGCTCTCCATCAGCGGCCCCAGGATGACGCCCAGGATCAGCGGCAGCACGGGCAGGCCGAAACGGCGCATCATCAGCCCGAGCAGACCGAAGGCGACCAGCAGACCGATGTCGAACGGGTCCAGGTTCGTCGCGTACGCACCCAGGCAGGCGAAGAACAGGATGCCTGCGTAGAGCTGCGGTCGCGGGATCCGCAGCAGCCGGGCCCACAGCGGCGCCAGCGGCAGGTTGAGCACCAGCAGCAAGGTGTTGCCGATCAGGAGGCTGGCCAGCAGCGTCCACACCAGGTCGGCGTGGTCGGTCATCAGCTGCGGACCCGGGGTGATGCCGTAGCCCTGGAGCGCCGAGAGCATCACCGCGGCGGTGGCCGTCACCGGCAGGCCGAGGGCCAGCATCGGCACGAACATGCCGGCGGCCGAGGCGTTGTTGGCCGCCTCCGGCCCGGCGACGCCCTCGATCGCGCCGCGGCCGAAGTCGCCGCGCTTGGAGAGCTTCCGCTCGGTCAGGTACGAGAGGAACGTCGGGATCTCGGCGCCGCCGGCCGGGAGGGCACCGAACGGGAACCCGAAGGCGGTGCCGCGCAGCCACGGCTTCCAGGAGCGGGACCAGTCGTCGCGTCCCATCCAGGGGCGGCCGACCGGGACGACGTGCGCCGGACGCCGGCGCAGGTGAGCGGCCACCCACAGGGCCTCGCCGAGGGCGAAGATGCCGACCGCGACGACCACGATGTCGAGCCGGTCGACGAGCTGGGTCACCCCGAAGGTGAGCCGCGGCTGGCCGGTGTTGAGGTCGAGACCGACCAGGCCGATCGTCAGGCCGAGGAACAGCGCCGCGAAGCCGCGCAGGGCCGAGGTGCCGAGCACCGTCGTGGTCATGACCAGGGCCAGGACCATCAGCGCGAAGTACGAGGGCGCCCCCAGCTCGACGGCCACGTCGGCCAGGGCCGGCGAGAAGAAGGCCACCAGGATGGTGCCGATGGTGCCGGCGACGAACGAGCCGACCGCGGCGGTGGCCAGCGCCTGCGCGCCACGCCCCGCCCGGGCCATCCGGTTGCCCTCCAGCGCCGTCATCACCGAGGCGGACTCCCCCGGTGTGTTCAGCAGGATCGAGGTCGTCGAGCCGCCGTACATGCCGCCGTAGTAGAGGCCGGCGAACATGATGAACGCGCTGGTCGGCTCGAGGCGGTACGTCACGGGCAGCAGCAGCGCGATGGCCATCGCAGGCCCGATGCCGGGCAGCACGCCGACGAAGGTGCCCAGCAGCACGCCGATGGCGGCATAGAGCAGGTTCATCGGGGTCAGGGCGGACTCGAGTCCGCCCATGAGCAGTTGGAAGTTCTCCATCAGTCAGTCCTCACAGGATCCCGTCGAGTACGCCAGGGGTGAGCGGGATGCCCAGACCGACGTAGAAGGCGTACCAGCTGGCGACCGCCAGGACGATCCCGACGATCACATCCCGCACGAGCGTGCGGCTGCCGAGCGCCCAGGCGGCGCCGGCGAACAGCGCCGCACCGGAGATCGCCCAGCCGAGCAGGTTCACGGTCGCGACCGTGAACAGCAGGACCGCGACCAGCTTGAGGACCGTCATCCAGTCGGCCGACGAGCTCAGATCGACGTCCTCGCCCTCCTCGGGCTCCGGCTGGGAGCCGCGGGCGGTGGCGACCGCCAGCAGCACACCGACCAGGACGAGGCCGGCGCCGATGACGTACGGGAAGAGGCGGGGGCCGACCGGGTCGGCGAAGCCGACCTCCAGGCCGGTGGCATCGATGACGGTGTAGATCCCGACGACGACCAGGAACAGGGACAGGCCGTACTGGCCGACGTCGACCCGCCGCGCGGGGCTCGTGGGCTCGGGGGGTTGGGTTTCGGTGACGTGGACGCTCACAGCAGATCCAGCTCCTTCAGGGTCGAGGCGACGCGCTGGTCCTGCTCGACCAGCAGGTCGTGGAAGTCGTCGCCGGTCACGAAGGCGTCGGTCCAGCCGTTGTCCTTGAGCGCCTGCTGCCACTGCTTTGAGTCGTGCATCCGGGTGAGCAGGTCGATCAGCTCCTGCCGGCGCTTGTCGCTGATGCCCGGCGGGGCGAGCACGCCGCGCCAGTTGAGGAAGACGAGGTCGATGCCGCTCTCGGTCAGCGTGGGCGCGTCGGCGAACACACCGGCGCCGCGCTCGTCGCCGGAGACGGCCAGGACCCGCAGCTCACCGGCCTCGACCTGGCCCTCGAACTCGGCGAGCCCGGAGAAGCCGACCTCGATCTTGTGACCCAGCAGCGCGCTGGTGAGCGGACCACCGCCGTCGTACGGGACGTAGGTGACGTCCTTCGGGTCGATGCCGGCGGCCTCGGCCAGCTGCATCGGGAAGAGGTGGTCGGGGCCACCGGGCGAGGAGCCGCCGCCGACGACGATGGACTCGGGGTCCTCGGCCCAGGCCTTCACCAGGTCGTCGATGGTCTTGAACGGCGAGTCGGCCGGAACCAGCACGCCCTCCTGCTCCTCGATGAGCTGGGCGATCGGGGTGGCGTCCTGGGGACGGGCGTCCACGCCGAAGGAGTACGTGGAGCCGACCACGCCCAGACCGATGGTCATGAGCAGGTTGCCGTTGCCCTCCTCGCTCATCAGGCGGGACATCGCGACGGACCCGCCGGCGCCCAGGATGTTGGTCACCTGGATGTCGCCGCCGGCCATGTTGTCTCGGTCGAGGACCCCCACAGCCGCCCGGCCGGTCTGGTCATAGCCGCCACCGGGGCTGTTCGGGATCCACATGTCGAGGTCGCGCGACTCCGCGCCACCGGTCACGCCGCAGGCCGATGCCGCGGCGAGCAGGCAGGTCACGAGCACGACGGCGAGGGCACGGGTACGGCGTATGCTCGCTGCCCGGCCCCGCTGCATCAGCAGCGGCGGACGGGGCGGGGACTGCGATGTCGGCGTCGACAACGGCTGGCCTCCAGACTCAGGGGGATGAAACGGTCAGTGGCGATGGTCACAGCCCGAGGTGACCGCCGTCACCATTCGGCAACCAAAGGAGGTTGTGTAACTTGTGGTCACAGCGACCGCGCCGCCATCTGTCGCTGGCCGGGCAGGTGCTGCTGCTGCAGCTCTCGGTGCTGCTGCTCGTCGTCGTGGCGACCAGCATCGTCTCCCTGCGGCAGAGTGACGCCGACTTCCGTGACTCCCGCGAGGACCGGCTGCGAGCCGCCGCGGAGAGCCTGGCCGGGATCGCGGCGATCCAGGACGGGCTGACCAGCACCAGCGCCCCCGACCGGCAGGCCCTGGCCTTCTACCTGCAGACCCGGGCCGCGGACGCCGGCGCCGACACCGCCTACCTCACCGGGCTCGACGGCACGGTCCTGGTCGCCACCGACCCCACCCGGGCCGGCGAGACGCTCGACCTGGGAAGGCGCGAGACGAGCCGGGCCTGGTCCGGCGACATCGACGACGCCGGCCGCCGCGCGATCGCCGCCCAGGTCCCGGTCTACGGCGGTGGTTCGACCGGTGCGGACGCCGAGGCGCCGCGGCCGGTCGGCGTCGTCGTGGTGACCGAGGACTACCCGCCGATGACCGAGCGCCTCGCCCGCACCTGGGCCGACGCCCTCACCGTCCTGCTGGCCGGCCTCGCGCTCGGAGTGCTGGGGTCGTGGCTGCTGGCACGGCTGATCAAGCGGCGTACGCGGGGGCTGGAGCCCCGCGACATCGCCGCCCTCGCCGACCACCGCGAGGGTCTGCTGCGCTCGATCCGCGAGGGGGTGCTGGCCGTCGGCGCCGACGGGCGGGTCAGCCTGATGAGCGACAGCGCCCGAGAGCTGCTCGGGCTGACCTCGGACCCGACCGGGCGCCGGCTCGACGAGCTCGATCTGCCCGCCGAGACGCTCGCACTGCTCAGCGGGGCCGAGGAGGTGCACGACGCGCCGCTGGTCGCCGGCGAGCGCGTGCTGGTGCTCAACCGCAACCGGGTCCACCACGACGGCCGTCCCGCCGGCACTGTCACCACACTGCGCGACCGCACCGAGCTGGTGGCACTGCAGAGCGAGCTCAACGCCCGGGAGAGCGTCACCGAGACCCTGCGCGCGCAGACCCACGAGTTCAGCAACCAGCTGCACACCATCACCGGGCTCCTCGAGCTGGAGGAGTACGCCGAGGTCGGCCACTTCGTCACCGGGCTGACCGCACGCCGGGCGGCCCTGAGCGACCACATCACGTCCCGGATCGACGACCCCGCGGTGGCCGCCCTGCTCATCGCCAAGGCCAGCCTGGCCGCCGAGCGCCGGGTGAGCATCGACCTGGACGCCGCCAGCTCGCTTCCTCGACTCACGCCCGACGGGTCCGCCGACGTGGTCACCGTGCTCGGCAACCTGGTCGACAACGCCGTCGACGCGGCCGCGCTGGTCGGGCCGCTCGACGGTCGGGTCGGCGTACGCCTGACGGCCGAGGGCGAGACCGTGACCGTCCGGGTCTCCGACACCGGCGGCGGTGTACCGGCAGAGCGTCTGCCCGAGATCTTCCGGCGCGGCTTCAGCACCAAGCCGCGCGACGCGAGCGGCCGCGGGGTCGGGCTCGCGCTGGTGCAGCTGGTGTGCCGCGCGCGCGGCGGCGAGGTCGAGGTGGAGAATAGCGGGTCGACGGAGCGCCCCGGAGCGGTCTTCGTCGCGACCCTGCCGGGCGCCGCGCCGCTCGCCCCGCCCACCACCGCTGCCCCCGAGGAGGCCCGATGACGTCCGCACCGGAGCTCACCGTGCTCGTGGTCGAGGACGACTTCATGGTGGCCTCGATCCACACCCGCTTCGTGGAGCGCGTCGAGGGATTCCGCGTCGTCGGCGTGGCCGCCACCGGCTCCCAGGCGCTCGAGGAGACCGCCCGCCTCTCTCCCGACGTGCTGCTGCTCGACGTACACCTTCCCGACTTCAGCGGCATCGAGCTGCTGCGCCGGCTGCGCGGGCGAGGCGACGACGCCGACGTCATCGTCATCACCGCCGCCCGCGAGGCCGACACGGTGCGGGCGGCCGCGGCCGGCGGCGCCGCCCACTACGTGGTCAAGCCGTTCCCGTTCGAGGACCTCGCCGCCCGGCTGGACGACGTACGCCGGTCCCGCGAGGCGCTCGCCCGGATCGAGCAGCGGGCCGAGGGCGCCGAGCACCGCGACGAGGTCCAGGCCGGCATCGACGAGGTCTTCAGCCACCAGGGCGCACGGGAGGCCCGTGAGCGGCTGCCGAAGGGCCTCAGCGCCGAGACCGCCCGGGCCGTGCTGACCGCGCTCCAGACCGCCGGCGAGCTCAGCGCCACCGAGTGCGCCGACGCGATCGGCGTCTCCCGGGTGAGCGCCCGCCGCTACCTGGAGCACTTCGCGAGCACGGGCCGGATCGGCGTACGTCTCAACTACGGCACCGCCGGGCGACCCGAGCGGCGCTACCGCGCGGGAGATGCCTGAGGCTCCAGCCTCAGGCGGACTCGCGGATCACCAGCCTCGTCGGGAGCACGACCGAGGCCGCGACCTCCTCCCCCGCCACCAGGCGCAGGATCTGCTCGGCGAGGCGGGTGCCGATCTCGTGGATCGGCTGTTGCACGGTCGTCAGCGGCGGGTCGGTGAACCGGGCCGCGTCGACGTCGTCGAACCCGATCACCGCCACGTCGTCGGGAACCCGGCGGCCGAGCCGCCGCAGCGTACGCAGGGCACCGTCGGCCATCAGGTCGGAGGCCGCGAAGACGGCGTCGATGCCGGGATCGCGCTGCAACAGCCGCTCCATCGCGTCGATGCCGGACTGGCGCATGAAGTCGCCCTCCTCGACCAGCGGTACCGCCCCCGGCAGCGCCTGGAGACCGGAGAGGTAGCCGGCCAGGCGCTCACGCCCGGCGACCATGTCCTGCGGCCCGGCGATGGTCGCGATCCGGCGCCGGCCGAGGCCGACGAGGTGGTTCATCGCGGCCGCCACGCCGCTGGCGTGCTCGACATCGATGAACGGCACGGTGGCCTCGCCCAGCGGCCGCCCGCTGGTGACGACCGGGACGCCCGCCGCCCGCAGCTCCTCCGGCAGCGTGTCGGCGCCGTGCATCGAGGCGAGCACGACACCGTCGACGGTGCGGCTGTGCACGTAGCGCAGGATCCGGTCGTGGCTCGACCGCGTCGAGGCGAGCAGCAGCACCAGCTGCTTGTCCGCCTTCTCCAGCACCTCCCCGACGCCCCGGATCACGCCCGGGAAGAAGGCGTCGTCGGAGAAGACCCGGGTGGCGGACTCCGGCAGGATCAGCGCGATCGAGTCCGTACGTTGCGTCACCAGGCTCCGCGCCGCCGGGTTCGGCACGTAGCCGAGGTCGGCGATCGCCCGGCGGATGCTCTCGGCGACGTCGGCGCGCACGGTCGTGGAGCCGTTGACGACGCGCGAGACCGTCGCACGCGAGGCCCCGGCCGCCCGGGCCACCGTCTCCAGCGTCGGCCGGCCGGCCGGGGTCTCGTTCATGAGTGGAACCTATCTCGTCCTTCTCACCGGGAGAACGTGAACCAGTTCAGGTTGACGAAGTCGGCCGGCTGGCCGCTGGTGAACCGCAGGTAGACGGTGTGCGTGCCGGTCACCCCGGTGATGCCACCCGGGACCGTACGCCAGCTCTGCCAGCCGCCGGTGTTCGCCACCGAGAAGCTGCCGATCGGGGCGTTGTTCACGTTGTCGAGGCGTACCTCCACGAGACCGCTGACCCCTGCCGGCGCGCCGGAGGCGACCCGCGCGGAGAACGTACGGGCTGGGCTCGATCCGAAGTTCACACCGTCGTAGCGGAGCCAGTCGCCGTTGCTGAGGTAGCCGACGTTCTGGCCGCCGCCGGTGTCGGTGGTCGCCTCGGTCTGGGTGCCGCTCTGGGCGTTGTACGACTCCGCCTGGATGGTCGAGTAGGCGTCCCGGTTGCCCGGGGCGGGCGGGTCGGTCGGCTCGGTGGTGCCACCGCCCTTGGAGTAGACCGCGACGTAGTCGACCAGCATCGGCACGCCGGAGGCGGTCGCCGCCGTCGGGTTGCCCGGCCACCCGCCGCCGATCGCGACGTTGAGGATGATGAAGAAGCCGTGGTTGGTGGCGTTGTTCCAGGTCGTCGCGTCGACCTGGTTCGAGCGCACCGTGTGGTAGAGCGTGTTGTCGACGTAGAACCGGATCTGCTGCGGGCTGGTGCTGCGGTCCCACTCCATCGCGTAGGTGTGGAACGACGACTGACAGGTCGAGCCCGGGCAGCCCTGGAGGGTGCCACCGAGGCCGGTGGTCTCGTTGCACGGACCCCCGGGCGAGGTGCCGCAGTGGAGCGTTCCCCAGACCTGGTTGGCGCCGTTGACGTTCTCCATGATGTCGATCTCGCCGATGCCCGGCCAGTTCCAGTAGTTGCCGCGGAAGGGCTCCCCCAGCATCCAGAACGCCGGCCAGATGCCCTGGGCAGCCGCGCCGGTGACGTTCGGCATCTGGATGCGGCTCTCGACGCGGAGCACGCCTCCCGACGGCGGCTGGAAGTCGGTCCGGGTGGTCTCGATGCGGCCGGAGGTCCAGTTGCCGGCGCCGTCGCGGATCGGCTTGATGGCGAGGTTGCCGTTGCCGTCCTGGTAGACGTTCTGGGTGCTGTCGGTGTGGTAGGCAATCTCTCCGGTGCCCCAGTTGGCGGCGCCGCCGGGGTAGGAGTGGCCGATGTCGTAGATCCAGTTGCTCGTGTTGATCCGCGACCCGGCCGTTCCGGTGAAGTCGTCGCTCCACACCTTCGTCCAGCCGGCCGGGGTTCCCGGCTCCGACGCCTGCGACGCCTGCCCGACCGACGTCAGTGGCACCGCCACCGCGATCACGCCGGCCGCGATGACGGCGGCTCCTAATGCCTTGAGACTTCTCATGATGACTCGCTTTCCGATGAACGAGCGTCGAGTCCTGGCGACTCGTGAGAGCGCTCTCTTGGGTGTCATGGTCGCAGGCTCGATGTGACCGACGTCACCAAATCCCGAACTCTTTAAGATCCCGCCGAGTCGGCCCGTCTTGACCAAGATCAGCGCCGAGTCGGCCCGTCTTGACCAAGATCAGCGCCGAGTCGGCCCGTCATGACGAGCCGACTCGGCCGTGAATGCGGTCAGGATGAGCCGACTCGGCGGAATCTGGTGAGACAGACGCGCCGAGCCGGCGGGCGGAGTCAGTTGGCGGTGTAGGTGCGCTGAGCGGCTTCGCCGGTCTTGCCGAGGGCCTTGGCCTTGCCGTCGCCCACGGCGACCTTGAGGGAACCGTCGGAGGTCTGTACACGCAACGGCGGGGTGACCTGGAGCTGCTTGGACTCGCCGAAGGCGAGGTCACCACTGAAGACCACCTTGCCGCGCGAGTCGCGGACGACCACGTGGGCCCCGCCACCTGCGGCGGAGATGGTCACCGGGACGGGCGAGGACTTCCCGTAGGGGCTGTCGGTGCCGGCGGAGCCGTCGAGCTGGATCGCTCCGGCCTCGGGCTCGTGCTGGGTGCCGTCGATGACCAGGCGCGCGACCGACCAAACCAGGATGACCGCCATCACGGCGGCGACCAGGACCGACCAGGACGGGCCGCCACGCATCCGCCGGACCGGGCGGATCGCCGCGCTGTGGGCGAGTTCGGCCTCGAAGACGGCGCGCGGGCTGACCGGGCCGGAGGCGTACTTCTCGTCGTAGGTGCGCAGCAGCGGCGCGACCTCGATGCCGAGGACACGCGCCAGCGTGCGCAGGTGGCCACGGGCGTAGAAGTCGCCGCCGCAGGGACCGAAGTCGTCGACCTCGATCGCCTCGATGACGTGCGGACGGATCCGCGTCCACTCGGCCAGGCCGTCCATGTCCAGGGCGAGCCGGCGGCGGGCCGCAGCGATCTCGGCACCGATCTCCGGGACCTTGGTCGGCACCACCTCGGTGACCTGGTCGTCGGCGTCGTCGATCCGGGGTCCTGAGCTCGTCGACGGGGAGAGCGCCTTGACCCCCTCCTCGGGCACCGAGACAGGACGTACGCCCTCGAGCTCGGGGTCATCGACGCCCGGCTCGACGAGGACGGCGTCTCCGAGATCGAGGTCGGCATCGAAGTCCGAATCGGTCTCGACCGGAGGCAGCTGCAGCGCGTTCGCGCCGTGGACGGCGATGGTCTCCTGCGGCTCCTCGGGCACGTAGCGTACGTCGACCCGGACCGCCGTCGAGGGCTCGCGCAGCGGCGCGACCGGCTCCGCCTTCGCCTCGCTCTTCACAGCGGGCTCCGGGTCGGCCTTCGGCGTCGTCTCGTCCTGCTCCGTGTCCCGGTCCACCTGGTCCTGCTCCGCCTCGTCCGCCACGTCTGCGGCATTGATATCAGGCTCGTCCAAGACCCGGAGCATCCGGGGGTTGGTGTCGCCGGCATGCTCCGAAAGCGGCGGTCGGATCGCGGTGTCACCGTCGTCAGCGACGGCGCCGACGGCGCCGACGGCGCCGTCGGCGGCCTCGTCGATGTCCTCGGCAGAGCTCTCGTCGACGCTCTTCGCGCCGCTCTCGCCGGTGCTCTCCTCAGCCTCCGCCTCCGGCTCCTCGACGTCGAGCCCGGGGTCGATCTCGACGACCTCGACGCCGTCGGCGGCGACGATGGCGATGGCCTCGGTGACATCGTCACCGGCGCCCAGGACGCGGGTGGAGAGGCCGAGCGGCAGCGAGAACGGGAGGCCGTAGAGGCGTTCGGTCAGCATCGCCTGGCGCCGGGCGGTCGGCGAGAGCTCCTCGAGCACCTCGTCCTCGTCGTGCAGCAGGACGCCGATGCGCCCGTCCTTCCAGAACCGCTCGATGCCGTCCGGACGCGGGGTGTGCTCGACGGACTCGATCTTCGACCACGGGATGCCCTGCCAGGTCTGGCCGAAGCGGAGCCGTACGCCCTGCTCGTCCACGAGCAGCAGCGGCATCCGGGAGTCCCAGGCCGTCCAGCCCTGCACCACCGCGACGGCGAGCAGGATCAGGCCGACCAGATAGCCCTCGATACCGCCGCGCAGCACGAAGGCGAGGCCGACCAGCAGCGACGCGAGCGCCACCACCAGCGCGAGGCGGCCGTTGCGGCGTACCTCGACGACGTCGACATCGTGAGTCTCGACGGCCTCGACAGGGTCGATGGTCTCGACGGCCGGTGAATTCTCGCTCACTTCTCCCCCTGGATCGTTGCGATGACGCCGTCGATCTCGTCGGGCTTGACGAGTACGTCGCGTGCCTTGGAGCCCTCCGAGGGACCGACCACCCCGCGCGACTCCAGGATATCCATCAGGCGGCCGGCCTTGGCGAACCCGACGCGGAGCTTGCGCTGCAGCATCGAGGTCGACCCGAACTGGGTCGAGACGATCAGCTCGATCGCCTGGATGACCAGATCCATGTCGTCGCCGATGTCGTCGTCCAGCACCCGCTTCGACTCCGCCGGGGCGGTCACGTCGTCACGGTAGGACGGCTCGAGCTGGCCCTTGACCGACTTCACGACCGCGTTGATCTCCGACTCGGAGACCCACGAGCCCTGCACACGGAGCGGCTTGGAGGAGCCCATCGGCAGGAACAGCCCGTCGCCCTGGCCGACCAGCTTCTCCGCACCCGGCTGGTCGAGGATGACGCGCGAGTCGGCCAGCGACGAGGTCGCGAAGGCGAGCCGCGAGGGCACGTTGGCCTTGATCAGGCCGGTGACCACGTCGACCGAGGGCCGCTGCGTGGCCAGCACCAGGTGGATGCCGGCGGCACGGGCGAGCTGGGTGATGCGTACGACCGCGTCCTCGACGTCGCGCGGGGCGACCATCATCAGGTCGGCGAGCTCGTCGACGATGACCAGCAGGTAGGGGTAGGGCGACAGCACGCGCTCGGAGTCGGGCGGGACCTGCACCTTCCCGGCGCGCACGGCCTTGTTGAAGTCGTCGACGTGACGAAAGCCGAAGTTGGCCAGGTCGTCGTAGCGCATGTCCATCTCGCGTACGACCCAGGCCAGCGCCTCGGCGGCCTTCTTCGGGTTGGTGATGATGGGCGTGATCAGGTGCGGCACGCCCTCGTAGGAGTTGAGCTCGACCCGCTTGGGGTCGACCATGATCATCCGCACCTCGTCGGGGGTGGCCCGCATCAGCACCGAGGTGATCATCGAGTTGATGAAGGACGACTTACCCGAGCCGGTCGCACCCGCGACCAGCAGGTGGGGCATCTTGGCGAGGTTGGCGACCACGAAGCCGCCCTCGACGTCCTTGCCGACGCCGGTGATCATCGGGTGGTGGTCGCCGCGCGCCGCGTTGGAGCGCAGCACGTCGCCGAGGGTGACGATCTCCTTGTCGGAGTTCGGGATCTCCACACCGACGGCGGACTTGCCGGGGATGGGCGAGAGGATGCGTACGTCGGCGGAGGCCACCGCATAGGCGATGTTCTTCTGGATCCCGGTGATCTTCTCGACCTTCACGCCGGCACCGAGCTCGACGATGTAGCGGGTGACCGTCGGGCCGCGGGTGTAGCCGGTGACCGCGGCGTCGATGCTGAACTCCTCCAGCACCGCCTGGAGCCGGCTGACGATGTCGTCGGAGGCCTTGGAGCGGGCCTTGTGCGGCGAGCCGGGCTTGAGCAGATCGCTGCCCGGGAGCGTGTAGGCGACGTCACCGGCGAGCATCAACTGCTCGACGCGCTGGGGCAGCTCGGCGTGCGGCGGCGGCTCGAGGTCTCGCCTCTTGCCGGCCTTCGGCGCAGCGTCGGAGACCGCGGGCATGAGACCCGCGGCGTCGCTGGGAACGGCCTCATCCGGCTGGGTGTCGGCGTCGGAGTCGTCGTCGAGGGCGAGCGCGATGTCGAGCCCGTCCTTCTTCCGCTTCTTCTTCGGCTTCTCCTCCTCGAGGAGCGGCGTCTCGTAGGGCTCGAAGCCCTCAGGGTCGAAGGTGTCGTCGTCGGCGAAGAGCCTGCCGCCGCGGCGTACACGCCGGATGTTGGTGCCGCTTTCGCTCAGCTCCTCGGGCGGGGTCAGGCCCAGCGCCCGGTCGCGCAGCTCCACCAGGCGGCTCGGCACCTGGTAGAGCGGGGTCCCGGTGATCACCAGGATCCCGAAGACGACGAGAAGCGAGAGGAGTACGACGACCACGGCCGTCGAGCGCAGGACGTCGAGCAGCAGGCTCGCCACGACGTAGCCGATCGCGCCGCCGGCCCACTGCAGCTCGCTGCTGTCGCCAGATGTGGGCTGCGGGTTGCCGTTGGCGATCTGGATGATGCCCAGCGTGGCCATCAGGAACGCGGCCCAGCCGATCGCGAGCCGGCCGACAGGCGCCGCGTTGACCGGGTCGCGCATCAGCCGGGCCCCCGCGACGACCAGCCCAATCGGCACCAGCCAGCCGACCTTGCCGACGACGCCGGCCACGGCGATGCGTACGACGTCGAAGAACTGCCCGCCGAGCTGGAACCAGACGCCGGCGGCGACGAGGACGGAGAGGCCGATCAGGAACAGGCCGACACCGTCGCGCCGGTGCTCCGGCTCGAGGTCGCTGGCCGCCTGCCCACCGACACGGAAGATGGCCGCCACTCCCCCGGCGATCGCCAGCCACAGGCTGGCGATGGTGGAGAAGATGGCGTCGAAGAGGACCGCGATCGGGCTGGGCCCGTTGCGTACGGCACGAGGCGGCGTACGGTTCGTCGTCTTCCGGTTGGCCGACTTTGCGGCGGGACGGCGCTTGTTCTGACCTTTGGAAGGCGCTGCCTTTGAGCGGGCCCGGCTCGTGGCCGTTGCTCGCTTTGTCGTGGTCGTACTCCGGGGACGGGTGCTCTTGGTGGTGGTCGAGCTCCGCGACCCCGGCGGGGAAGACGTACGGGTCGCCATACAAGCAGGGTATTTGACCAAGCGGCCTGGCTCCGGGACCCCATGGGGGTGTGTTGCATCGGTGTAGTTTGCCGCCATGCAAAGCCTCGTGCTCCTCCTCGCCCTCCTCACCGCCGCCGATGCCGTGGCGGACTGGACCTGCGTCTGGTTCGGCTGGCGGCGGGTCCACTACGTCACCAAACCGCTGGTGATGGTGGGGCTGATGGGGCTGACGGTGTTGGTCGGCGACGGTGAGCCGGCAGCGTGGTGGCTGCTCGTCGCGCTCTTCTTCGGGATGCTCGGCGACATCTCGATGATCGGGTCCTCGACGCGGCGCTTCCTCGGCGGCGTGGGGTTCTTCTTCGTCGGCCACCTGGCGTACGCGGTGACCTTCCTCGCGCTCGGGCTGGAGACCCCCGCGTGGTCCTGGGCCGGCTTCGCGGTCGCGGTCGCCCTGGCGATCCCGATGGGCAGGGTGCTTCGGGGCGCTCGGGAGATGGGCGGTACGCCGATGGCGGCGGCCCTGGCTGCGTACTCGCTGGTCATCGCCACCATGCTCGTGCTGGGCTGGCTGACCGGGAGCCCGTGGATCGCCGCGGGTGCGCTGATCTTCGTCGTCAGCGACACCCTGATCGGGCTCAACCTCGCCGAGCACGGCAACGAGCCGCCGCGCCTGACCGACGTGCAGATCATGGTGACCTATCACGTCGGTCAGGCGCTGATCACGGCTGGTGTGTTGCTGGCGCTGTGAATGCCGACCGAGGTAACTCGGTCGAGTGTCGCTTCCCTCGTGGAACTCCACGAAGGGAGCGGATGCTCACCGAGGTACCTCGGTGAGCATCCGGGCCGGGCTCAGGCCTCGATGACGACCGGGACGATCATCGGCCGACGACGGTGGGTGCTGGAGACCCAGCGCCCGAACGTACGCCGGATGGCCTGCTGCAGCTGGTAGGTGTCGGTCGCACCCTCCGAGATGGCCCGGTTGACCGCCTTGACGATCGGCTGCTTGATCGGCTCGAAGGCATTGTCCGGCCACACGTGGCCGCGGGCGTGGATCTCGGGCCCGCTGGCGACGACTCCCTTGACCGAGTCGACCACGACGATGATCGAGACGAAGCCCTCCTCGGACAGGATGCGACGGTCCTTGAGCTCGGACTCGGTGACGTCGCCGACGGTGGTGCCGTCGACGAAGACGTAGCCGCACTCGACCTTGCCCGCGATCTCGGCTTTGCCGTCGATGAGGTCGACGACCACACCGTCCTCGGCGTAGACGACGCTCTCCACGCCGGTCTGGCGGGCCAGGTCGCCGTTGGCGAGCAGGTGGCGCACCTCGCCGTGGACGGGCATCACGTTGCGCGGGCGGACGATGTTGTAGCAGTAGAGCAGCTCGCCGGCGCTGGCGTGGCCGGAGACGTGCACCAGGGCGTTGCCCTTGTGGACCACGTTGGCGCCGAGACGGGCGAGGCCGTTGATCACCCGGTAGACCGAGTTCTCGTTGCCCGGGATCAGCGAGGAGGCGAGCAGAACGGTGTCACCTGGCTCGATGTGGACGAAGTTGTGGGTGCCGTTCGCGATCCGCGACAGCGCCGACATCGGCTCGCCCTGCGAGCCCGTCGAGACCATGACGACCCGCTCCGGCGGCAGCTCGGCGAGCTCCTTGGCGTCGACGATGACGTCCTCGGGCACGTGCAGGTAGCCCAGGTCGGAGGCGATCTGCATGTTGCGGACCATCGAACGACCGACGTACGCCACCTTGCGACCGTGTGCGACCGCGCTGTCGAGCACCTGCTGGACGCGGTGCACGTGGGAGGCGAAGCAGGCCACGATGATGCGCTGGTCCGACTCGCGGAAGACCTGCTCGATCGCGGGCGCGATCTTCTTCTCCGCGGTCGTGAAGCCGGGGACCTCGGCGTTGGTGGAGTCGGTGAGGAACAGGTCCACACCTTCCTCGCCGAGCCGGGCGAACGCGCGCAGGTCGGTGATCCGGCCGTCCAGCGGCAGCTGGTCCATCTTGAAGTCGCCGGTGTGCAGTACGAGGCCGGCCCCGGTGCGGATCGCGACCGCGAGCGCGTCCGGGATCGAGTGGTTGACCGCGACGAACTCGAGCTCGAACGGCCCGAAGGAGATCGTGTCGCCCTCGCGTACCTTGTGCTGGACGGTCTCGCGCAGACGGTGCTCGCGCAGCTTGGAGCCGAGCAGCGCCAAGGTCAGCTCGGAGCCGACCAGCGGGATGTTCTGACGCTCGCGGAGCAGATAGGGCGTCGCGCCGATGTGGTCCTCGTGACCGTGGGTCAGGACCAGCGCCTCGATGTCGCCGAGGCGGTCACGGATCGGGCCGAAGTCGGGCAGGATCAGGTCGACGCCGGGCTGCTGCTCCTCGGGGAAGAGCACGCCGCAGTCGACGATCAGCAGCCGGCCGTCGTACTCGAAGACGGTCATGTTGCGGCCGACCTCGCCGAGGCCGCCGAGAGGGGTGACCCGCAGGCCGCCCTTGGGGAGCTTGCCGGGTTCGGTCAGCTCCGGGTGTGGGTGAGACAAAGGCGTTCCTTCTAGAGAAGGCCAGAGGCCTCCAGCCCGGCTCGCAGCGCCTCGACCTCGTCCTCGTCGAGCGCCACCAGAGGCCCTCGTACGTTGCGGTTGTCGATCACGCCGGTCAGCTCGAGAGCGGCCTTGGCAGTGGTGGCTCCGTAGTTCGGGACGCCCATGATGGCGTCGATCGCGGGGAGCATCCGCGCATAAGTCTTGCGGGCGGTCTCGATGTCGCTCGCCGCGAAGGCGTCGATCATCGTCCGCGTCTGGTCGCCGAGCACGTGGGCGGCGACGCTGATCACGCCGACGGCGCCGTGCGCCAGCCAGGCGAGGGTCAGAGCGTCGTCGCCGGAGTAGATCGAGTAGCCGAGGTCGAGCAGCCGGGTGCCGCGCGGGAAGTCGCCGGCGGCCTCCTTGACGGCGACGACGGTGTCCCAGGTGATCGCCTCGCGGTAGGTGTCGACGGTGATCGGGGAGCCGGTGCGACCGGGGACGTCGTAGAGGATGACCGGGGTGTCGGTCGCAGCGACGACGGTGCGGAAGTGCTCGCGGATGCCGCGCTCGCCCGGCTTGTTGTAGTAGGGCGTCACCAGCAACAGGCCGTCGGCGCCGATCGACGCCGCCTGCTTGGCGAGCTCGACGGTGGTGCGGGTGTCGTTGGTGCCGATGCCGGCCACGATCTTGGCGCGGCCGCCGACAGCGTCCTTGACCGCGGCCAGGATCTCGCCGTCCTCGGCCGGGGTGGTGGTCGGCGACTCGCCGGTGGTGCCGGAGACGACGATGCCGTCGTGGCCGTGGTCGACCAGGTGCTTGGCCACTTTCTGGGTCTGCTCCAGGTCGACCGAGCCGTCGTCGTTGAACATCGTGACGAGTGCGGAGAGCACGGTGCCGAGGGGAGCATCAGTCATGGCGTACAGACTATCGTCAGACGCGCGGCATGACCTCGTCGGCTACGAGTGCGAGATGGTCGAGATCGCTCAGATCGAGCACCTGGAGGTAGATCCGGGTGGCGCCGGCGTCCTCGAACCGCTTGATCTTGGCGACCACCTCGTCCGGGGTGCCGGCCAGACCGTTCTCACGCAGCTCGGCGGGCTCGCGGCCGATCGCCTCCGCACGGCGGGCGATCTCGTCCTCGTCGCGCCCGACGCAGAGCACCTGGGCGGCGGAGTAGATGATCGAGTCGTCGCGGCCGGCTGCCTCGACGAAGCGCCCGACGTTCTCGAACAGCGCCTCGGACTCCGCGACGGAGACGAAGGCGGCGTTGAACTCGTCGGCGAAGGTGGCGGCCAGCGTCGGCGTACGCTTCTTGCCGCCACCGCCCACGATCACCGGGATCGAGCCGGCGTGGCCACGGGTCTGGACCGGCTTCGGCAGGGCCGGGCTCTCCTTGATCGTGTAGTGCTTCCCGTTGAAGTCGAAGGTCTCCCCCGGCTCGGTCGCCCACAGCCCGGTGATGATCTCGAGCTGCTCCTCCAGCCGGTCGAACCGCTCCCCCAGGGCCGGGAACGGGATCCCGTACGCCTGGTGCTCCTCCTCGAACCAGCCCGCTCCCAGGCCGAGCTCGACCCGGCCCTCGGACATGTCGTCGACGTTGGCGGCCTGGATGGCAAGCACGCCCGGGAGACGGAAGGTCGCCGAGGTGACCAGCGTGCCGAGCCGGATGGTGCTGGTGTCGCGAGCCAGGCCGGCGAGCGTCGTCCACGCGTCGCTCGGTCCGGGCAGCCCGTCCACGGAGCCCATCTTCAGGTAGTGGTCGGAGCGGAAGAACGCCCCGAACCCCAGTTCCTCGGCCTTCTGGGCGACGGCGAGGATGTCGGCGTAGGACGCCCCCTGCTGGGGTTCGGTGAAGATGCGCAGCTCCATGACGTTTACCTTAGAGGGGCGGGAGCCCTACTCGCGCGTCAGGTGGCACGGGCGAGGAACACCCGGTCGTACGCCTCGTGGGGCTCGCGCTTCGTCTCGGCCCACTCCGCCGGGTCGAATGCCGGGTAGAGGACGTCGCCCTCCGGAGCCAGATGGACGCGGGTGATGACCTGCTCGGTGGCGTACGGCAGCGCTGCCTCGTAGACCTGCGCTCCGCCGGCGATGATGGTGTCGCCCTGCTCCCCGGCGGCGAGGGCGAGGGCGGTGTCGATGTCGTGGGCGACCAGCACCCCGTCGTACGCCCACTGCTCGTCGGTGGTCAGGACGACCGTCGTGCGACCCGGGAGCGGGCGCCCGATGGACTCGAAGGTGGTGCGGCCCATCACGAGCGTGTGGCCCATCGTGATCGCCTTGAACTCAGCCTGCTCGCCGGGGATCTTCCAGGGGATGTCCGGGCCGTTGCCGATGACCCCGTTGTCGGCGACGGCGGCGACCATGACGACGCGCGCAGGGGCTGCCTCGGGACCGGCCTCAGACGGCAATGGGGGCCTTGATGACGGGGTGCGGGTCGTAGCCCTCCACCGTGATGTCCTCGAGCTCGAAGGCGTCGATGTCCTTGACGTCCGGGTTGAGCCGCAGCCTCGGCAGCGGCCTCGGCTCGCGGGTGAGCTGGAGGCGGGCCTGCTCGAGGTGGTTGCTGTAGAGGTGGGCGTCGCCCAGGGTGTGCACGAACTCCCCCGGCTCGAGGCCGGTCACCTGGGCGACCATGTGGGTGAGCAGGGCGTAGGAGGCGATGTTGAACGGAACCCCCAGGAAGACATCGGCGGAGCGCTGATAGAGCTGCAGGCTCAGCTTGCCGTCGGCGACGTAGAACTGGCACAGCGTGTGGCACGGCGGCAGCGCCATGTCGTCGATGTCGGCCGGGTTCCAGGCGCTGATGACGTGGCGGCGGCTGTCGGGGTCGGTCCGGATCTGGTCGATGATCTTGGCGATCTGGTCGACGTGACGCCCGTCCGGAGCCGGCCACGAGCGCCACTGGTAGCCGTAGACCGGCCCCAGGTCGCCGTTCTCGTCGGCCCACTCGTCCCAGATCGTGATGCCCCGCTCTTGGAGCCAGCGCACGTTGGTGTCGCCGCGCAGGAACCAGAGCAGTTCCCCGAAGACCGATCGGGTGTGGACCTTCTTCGTGGTCAGCAGGGGGAACCCCTCGCTGAGGTCGTAGCGGGTCTGGTGACCGAAGACGCTGATCGTGCCCGTCCCGGTGCGGTCGGACTTCTCCACGCCCTCGTCGAGGATGCGGGTCAACAGATCGAGGTAGGACTGCACGGCCCCAGCCTAGGTCAGAGGTTCACGGTCCCGCGGATGGTGGTCAGTGTGTCTCCGCCCACCCACACCTGGTCCGCAACCCGCTCGACGTGCACACGGCCTCTCCGCTTCATGACGGTCCCTTGCGAGGCGACGTACGCCTCGGGAAGCTGCGAGCCCGCGAGCCATTGCCCCAGCGCGGCGTTGAGCGACCCGGTGACCGGGTCCTCGAAGGCGACCCCGTCGGCCGGGTAGAACGCCCGGACCTCGACCGCGCACTCGCTGCCTTCGGGGTAGGCGCCGACCAGCCCGACCTTGTGATCCCCCAGCGCGGCGTGGTCGGGCGTGACGGCCAGCACGGCGTCCGCGTCGGCGAGCAGCACCCCGACCCAGCCCGGACCGTTGTCGCACCACCGCGCGTCCAGGATGTCGTCGCGACCCAGCCGCAACCCCCTCGCGATGCCTTCCAGGGTCTCCTCGCCGACCTCGCCGCCCCGGATCAGCTCGGGCGCGGCGAAGGCGATCCGCTCGTCACGACGCAGCTCGACCAACCCGACGCCGCACTCCTGCACCAGGCTCGCACCCTGGGGCTCCCCGCCCGCCTCCAGCCACACGTGCGCCGACCCGAGCGTCGGGTGCCCCGCGAACGGCAACTCGCCGCCGACCGTGAAGATCCGCAGCCGGTAGTCCGCGGCCGGGTCGGTGGGAGCGAGCAGAAAAGTGGTCTCGGACAGGTTGGTCCACCGCGCGAACGCAGCCATCTGCTCGTCGGTGAGGCCGTCGGCACCGTGGACGACGGCGACCGGGTTGCCCAGCAGCGGCTCGTCGGTGAAGACGTCGACCTGGCGGAACTCGTAGTCAGTCACGCGCGAGAGCCTAGTCGTGGGCTGAGGTGTCAGGCGGTGAGCTTCATCGGGCCGTAGACCTGGCGGTCGTGCTCGAAGAGCACCACCGCGGCCACGCCCGCGTCCAGGAGGTCCTGCCAGACCTCGCCGACCCACGACTCGGCGTCGCTCTGGTTGGCGAAGCGCTGGCCGGCGAGGTCGCCGTCCACGGAGACCTCGGCGCCCGAGGCGTCGACGAGCTGCCACCACCACGGGCGATCAGCGGCCGACGGCTGCTTGAACACGGAAGGAACGTCGGGGATGCTCATGCCGCCACCTCCGTAGCGCACGCGCCAGAATACGGACGCGGCGGCATGAATGGCTGGATGGTCGCTCGCTGGCGCTCGCTCATACCGCTCAGCCCTCCCGCACGTGCGAGGGGACGAAGGGCGGCTTGGTGAGCTGGAAGATCTCACGGCGGCCGCGTACGTCGATGCCGATCTCGGCCTCGGGGTTGACCGTGGTCGAGATGAGCACGAGGCCGACGCCCTTCTTCAGGGTCGGCGAGAAGGTGCCGGAGGTGACCTCGCCGACCGGTACGTCGGCGGTCAGGGAGGCGGTCATGTGTGGGCGTGGGATGCCGCGGCCGACGGCGACGATGCCGCGCAGGGCTCGCTTGGGGCCGGCCTCCTTCTCGGCGAGCAGCTTCTCGCGGCCCCAGAAGGCGTCCTTCTTCCAGCCGACGGCCCAGCCGAGCCCGGCCTCGTTGGGAGTGACGTCGAGGGCGATGTCCTGGCCGTGGAGCGGGTAGCCCATCTCCGTGCGCAGGGTGTCGCGGGCGCCGAGGCCGCACGGCACCGCGCCGAGCTTCTCGCCCCGGGACAGCAGCGCGTCCCAGAGCGCGCCGGCGGCCTCGTTGGCGACGATCAGCTCGTAGCCGCGCTCACCGGAGTAGCCGGAGCGGCACACGACGACGCCGATCTCCTCACCGAGCACGTCGGGAGCGGCGGCCTCCACGAAGGACATGTATTCGTGACCGGCCGGCAGCCCGACCGTCTCTAGCAGCTCGTCGGACTTGGGACCCTGGACGGCGAGCACCGCGTAGTCGCGGTGATGGTCGGCGAGGGTGATCCCCTCGGGCGCGGCCGCCCGGAGCCGGCGAACGACCTCCGGGGTGTTGGCGGCGTTGGGGACGATCAGGACGTGCTCGTCGTCGCGGTAGTAGGCGATCAGGTCGTCGACGATGCCGCCGGTCTCCTCGTCGCAGCACAAGGTGTACTGGGCCTTGCCGGGCTTGATCCGGTGAAGGTCGTTGGTGAAGGACGCGTTGACGAACTCGGCCGCACCCGGCCCGCTGATCATGACCTTGCCCAGGTGGCTGACGTCGAAGACACCGACAGCCTCACGGACCGCGGTGTGCTCCTTGACGACCCCGGAATACTCCAGGGGCATCGACCAGCCGCCGAACTCGGCGAACTTCGCACCGAGCCCGACGTGGTTTTCGTGCAGGGGGGACTGGAGCAGCTCCGACCCGCCCCCCGTGGAGGTCTCTTCAGCCATACTGCGAACTTATCGCACCAGGGCGACACTCCCCGGTCCGCGCCCCCTCCGGGCGTGCCACACCTAGACTGCACGACGTGACCCTGCCTGACATCACCTACACGCTGCGTACCGCCTCCCCCGCCAAGACCCGTGCCGAGGCGGTCGTCGTCGGCATCGGCCAGGGCGCGAAGGCTGTCGAGGTCACCGCGGGCGCGGAGGACGTCAAGGCCGCCTACGGTCGCCGGTGGCGCGGGATGCTCGCCACCCTCGGCGTCAGCGGCAAGGCCGGCGAGGTCACCCGACTGCCCGCGGGCAACGAGATCGGCGCCCAGCTCCTGGTGCTGGTCGGGCTCGGCAAGCCCGACGCAGACGGCACCTACACCTCCGATGCCGTACGCCGCGCCGCCGGCGCAGCCGCCCGCGCGGTGCCCAACGCGACCTCCGTCGCCGTCTCCCTCCCGGCCGACACCCCTGACCTCGTGCGTGCCGTCACCGAGGGCTACGTCCTCGGCGGCTACACCTACACCGCCTACAAGTCGAGCACGGCCAAGTCGGGCGCGGAGAGCAACGGGCCGAACGACGTCGCGATCCTGAGCTCGATCGCGCGGCGTACGGACGCGGTCACCGCCTTCGAGGAGGCGCAGATCCTCGCGCAGGCGGTCGCCGGCACCCGCGAATGGGTCAACGTCCCGCCCGCCGACCTGACTCCCCCGGCGTTCGCCGACGCCATCGCGCACGTCGCCGGGCTGGTCGAGGGCGTCGAGACCACCGTCTTCGACGAGGAACAGCTCGCCGAGCTCGGCTGCGGCGGCATCCTGGCCGTGGGCATGGGCTCGGCGGCCAAGCCGCGCCTGGTCGAGCTCACCTACTCCCCCGACGACGCTCGCGGCCACATCGCGCTGGTCGGCAAGGGCATCACCTTCGACTCCGGCGGGCTCACCATCAAACCGGGCAGCTCGATGTCCACGATGAAGTCGGACATGGCCGGTGCCGCCGCGGTGGCCCAGGCGACCTTCGCGATCGCCCGCCTCGGGCTGCCGGTGAAGGTCTCCGCGTTCGTGCCGATGGCGGAGAACATGGTCTCCGGCTCGTCCTACCGCCCCGGCGACGTGGTCACCCACTACGGCGGCACCACCGTCGAGGTCTCCAACATGGACGCCGAGGGACGGATGGTCCTCGCCGACGCGCTGGTACGGGCCACCGAGGTCTCGCCCGACCTGATCATCGACGTCGCCACCCTCACCGGTCACATGGTGATGGCGCTGGGTGACAGGGTCAGCGGCGTACTCGGCTCCGAGGACGTCGTCGACCGCGTCCTCGCCGCCGCCGACGTCGCCGGCGAGCAGATGTGGCCGATGCCGATCCCGGAATGGATGGACGAGCGGATCCGTTCCTCCAAGGTGGCCGACCTCAGCCAGCACGACTGGATCCGCTGGGGCGGTGGGCTGTACGCCGCCGCCTTCCTGCGCGAGTTCACCGACGGTCTCCCCTGGGCCCACCTCGACATCGCCGGACCGTCCTTCAACAGTGGGGGCGCCTCCGGCCATCTCACTCCCGGAGGCACGGGTGTGGCGGTGGCAACACTGGTGGACTACGTACGCGAGATGGCTACCGATCAGTAGTGGTCCGGTTGACACAGCGCTGCGTGGGTAGTGACAAGATGGGCCACGTGATCGACGCCCTTGGCCGCCCTTCTGGCGGCATCCTGAGTGCGTCGGGCAGGTGTCGGCCCAGACAGACGCGTCTTTCTGCTCCCCGAGCCATCCGGCTCGGGCGTGCTGGCGCGCGTGTCCGGACATACAAGTAGAGCAACGAACAGACGTAGAACGAAGGAACCCATGGCCACCGAAGTAACTCTCCCGGCACTCGGCGAGTCCGTCACCGAGGGCACCGTCACCCGCTGGCTCAAGCAGGTCGGCGACACGGTTGCGGTCGACGAGGCCCTGCTGGAGGTCTCCACCGACAAGGTCGACACCGAGATCCCCTCGCCGGTCGCCGGCACCCTGCTCGAGATCAAGGCTGCCGAGGACGACACCGTCGAGGTCGGTGGCCTGCTCGCCGTCATCGGCGCCGACGACGAGGCCAGTGCCGCTCCGGCCGCGCCCGCCGCGCCCGCGGACGAGCCCGCCGAGGCTGCCGCTCCTGCCCCGGCCGCCGAGCCCGAGGCACCGGCTGCCCCGGCCGAGCCGGAGGCTCCCGCCGCACCGGCCGAGCCCGCCGCTCCGGCCGCTCCGGCGCCCGCCGCCGGCGGCAACGCCACCGAGGTTGCTCTGCCCGCGCTGGGTGAGTCGGTCACCGAGGGCACCGTCACCCGCTGGCTCAAGCAGGTCGGCGACACGGTCGCCGTCGACGACGCGCTGCTCGAGGTCTCCACCGACAAGGTCGACACCGAGATCCCGTCGCCGGTCGCCGGCACCCTGCTCGAGATCAAGGTCGCCGAGGACGAGACCGTCGAGGTCGGCGCCGTGCTCGCGCTCGTCGGTGACGCCGGCGCCGCTCCGGCTGCCGAGTCCGCGCCCGCCGCCCCGGCCCCGGAGTCCGCACCCGAGCCCGAGCCGACTCCTGCCGCGGAGCCCACCCCGGAGCCCGCTCCCGAGCCCGCTCCGGCCGCCGCGGCACCCGCGCCTGCCGCTCCGGCGGCCCCCGCTGCTGCTCCTGCTGCTCCCGCTCCCGCGGCCCCGGCTCACGCCGCGCCGTCCACCGAGGGCTCCCCCGCGATCCAGCCGGGCGGCTACGTGACCCCGCTCGTACGCAAGCTCGCGGCGCAGCACAACGTCGACCTCGAGACCGTCCAGGGTTCGGGCGTCGGTGGCCGCATCCGCAAGGAGGACATCCTCCAGGCGGCCGCCGCCAAGTCGGCTCCGGCTGCTGCCCCGGCAGCCGCCGCTCCGGCAGCCTCGGCGGCTCCGGCCGCTTCGACCGCCGCCCCCGCGGCCCCCTCGCCGCTGCGTGGCACGACCGAGAAGATCTCGCGTCTGCGCAAGGTGATCGCCGAGCGGATGACCGAGTCGCTGCACACCGCGGCGCAGCTGACCCAGGTCATGGAGGTCGATGTCACCAACATCGCCCGCCTCCGTGAGGCCAACAAGGCCGGGTTCCTGCAGCGCGAGGGCGTCAAGCTGACCTACCTGCCGTTCTTCGCCAAGGCTGCGATCGACGCGCTCAAGGTGCACCCGAAGCTCAACGCCGGGATCGACGTCGAGGCCGGCACGGTGACCTACTACGACCGCGAGAACATCGCCTTCGCCGTCGACACCGAGCGCGGTCTGCTGACCCCGGTCGTCAAGGACGCGGGCGACCTCTCGATCGCGGGCATCGCGAAGAAGATCGCGGACGTGGCCGACCGCACGCGCAACAACAAGATCACCCCGGACGAGCTCTCCGGCGGCACTTTCACGATCACCAACCTGGGTTCGTTCGGTGCGCTCTTCGACACCCCGATCATCAACCAGCCTCAGGTCGCCATCCTCGGCCCGGGTGCGGTCGTGAAGCGCCCGGTCGTCATCGACGACCCGGACCTCGGCGAGACGATCGCGGTGCGCTACATGGTCCACGTCGCGCTGACCTACGACCACCGTCTGGTCGACGGCGCCGACGCCGGCCGCTTCCTCCAGGACGTCAAGAAGCGCCTCGAGGCTGCTCAGTTCGAGCTCTGAGCGAACGGAGACGCCCCGGAGCCACTGGCTCCGGGGCGTCTTTTCATTCGACCGTACGCCTCAGGCGCCGTCCATCAGTTCCTCGGCCGCCGGCTCGGTGATGGTGACCTTCTCGCCGTGCTTGGTGAGATCGACGTTGATCTCGTTCCCCTCGTCCATGGGCAGAGAGAGGCGGGTCAACCGGCCCTTGGCGTCGAACCAGCCCTCGAGGTCGCCCGCGTCCTCGCCGGTGATGTCCTCGCCGACTGCGAAGGTGTAGTGGGCGAGGTCGGCACCGTCGACCTCCTCCTGGCCGACGTAGGTGGTCGAGTCGTCGCCAACCTCGTCGCGCACGGCGTCGACAAGGGTGAACGGGTTCGGCATCAACGCTGCGACCATCCCACTGAGCATGCCGTCGTCCTCCATCCACTCCTTGTCGTCATCCATCCGAAGGTAGGTGGTCTCACCGACGGCGATGATCTCCATGACCGTCTCGGTGCCGTCCTGCTCCGCGGTCAGCTGCGTCTGGTACGCGACCGGCTCGCTCTGGTAGTCGCCTACCGTCGCGGCGTTGACGCTCACTCCGTCCTCGACGGCCTTGACGCCGATCTCCACGTGGACCGTCGGCATCGCGTCGACAGCGCTGTCGATGAGCTTCTCGGCCTCATCCTCGGACAGCTTCGTTCCGGGGTCGATCGCGGGCGCAGCGTCTGAGCCCGTGGGGTCTGACTCTGCTGAGCCCTCACTGCCGCAGGCGACGAAGGTGGACATCGCAGCGAGAGCGATGGCGCCGGCCGCGAGGCGGCGCCGATTCTGGGTGGTACGCACGTCTGTGTGCCTTTCAAGACGGATCCGAAGACCGATCGCTCCCGAGCGCGGCCAGTCGAAACAGCGCATTCTGCGCACAATCTCTTTACCCTCGCGGGGTTGTCGCCAAACCGTTATCCGACCCGGCGTACGATCGCCGGTGTGACTGAGCTGCGCTTCGCTGAGGTCGGGACGATCGACTACCTGGACGCCTGGGAGCTGCAGAAGCAGATCCACCAGCGCGTCGTGGACCGCGAAGAGCCCGACACCGTGCTGCTGCTCGAGCACCCACCGACCTACACCGCGGGGAAGCGTACGAAGCCGGAGGACCGGCCCGCGGATCCCGGCGGCGCCCCGGTGATCGACGTCGACCGCGGCGGCGAGGTGACCTTCCACGGCCCCGGCCAGATCGTCGCCTACCCGATCGTGCGGCTGCCGGAGAAGGTCAAGGTCGTCGACTTCGTACGCCGCCTGGAGCAGGCGATGATCCGCACCTGCGCCGCGTTCGGCGTCACCGCCTACCGCGTCCCGGGCCGCAGCGGTGTGTGGCTGCCCGCGGGCGAGACCCCGGACGGCGTCGGCCGCCTGGAGCGCAAGGTCGGGGCGATCGGGCTGCGGGTCAGCCAGCACGTGACCATGCACGGCATCGCGCTCAACTGCGACGTCGACCTGGGCTGGTACGAGCGGTTCGTGCCGTGCGGGATCTCCGACGCCGGGGTCACCACCCTCTCGATCGAGGCGGGGCGGCAGATCGGCAACGCCGAGGCGATGCCGGTGCTCCACGAGCAGGTCGCCGAGATGCTCTCCTGGCGCGACTACGAGCAGGGCCCGAGCCTGGAGCCGAAGCCCGACCCGGCCAAGACCCCGCGCGTCCCGCTCCTCTCCCCCAGCCTGGGCTGAGCCGGCGGGGACGGTGTGACCGACCAGTAGCCGCCTGCCTTCGAGGTTCCACCACCACGCGGCGTACCCTTGTGGGGTGACTCAAGCTCCTGCCCCAGAAGGTCGCAAGCTCCTCCGTCTCGAGGTCCGCAACGCGCAGACTCCGATCGAACGCAAACCGGAGTGGATCAAGACCAAAGCGAAGATGGGGCCGGAATACAAGGAGCTCACCGCGCTGGTGAAGTCCGAGGGCCTGCACACGGTGTGCCAGGAGGCCGGCTGCCCCAACATCTTCGAGTGCTGGGAGGACCGCGAGGCCACCTTCCTCATCGGCGGCGACCAGTGCACCCGGCGCTGCGACTTCTGCCAGATCGACACCGGCAAGCCGACCGACCTCGACCGCGACGAGCCGCGCCGCGTCGCCGAGTCCGTGCAGACCATGGGCCTGAAGTACGCGACCATCACCGGTGTCGCCCGCGACGACCTCGCCGACGGCGGTGCCTGGCTCTACGCCGAGACGGTCAAGCAGATCCACGAGCTCAACCCCGAGACCGGCGTCGAGAACCTCATCCCCGACTTCAACGGCATCCCCGAGCTGCTCACCGAGGTCTTCGAGTCGCGTCCCGAGGTGCTCGCGCACAACGTCGAGACCGTCCCGCGGATCTTCAAGCGGATCCGTCCGGCGTTCCGCTACGAGCGCAGCCTCGACGTGATCACCCAGGCCCGCGACTTCGGCCTGGTCACCAAGTCCAACCTGATCCTCGGCATGGGTGAGACCCGCGAGGAGGTCTCCGAGGCGCTGCGCGACCTGCACGCGGCCGGCTGCGAGCTGATCACGATCACGCAGTACCTGCGTCCGAGCGTGCGTCACCACCCGGTCGAGCGCTGGGTCAAGCCCGAGGAGTTCATCGAGCTCCAGGCCGAGGCCGAGGAGATCGGCTTCTCCGGCGTCATGTCCGGACCGCTCGTTCGTTCGTCCTACCGCGCCGGTCGGCTGTACCGTCAGGCGATCGAGGCGCGAGACACCGCTGCCGCCACAGCCTGACGCAGCGTACGAAATCTGAAGACTGAAAGAGGAAGATGTCCCAGACCGACCCGAGCACCATGAGTCGCCGCCAGCAGATGGTGGAGACCTACAAGCTCACCAAGCAGTCAGATCCCAAGATCGGCCTCATCCTCGGCTCGATCTTCGTGGTCGTCGCCGCGGTCGCCGGCGTGATCTTCTGGCTCCTGCCCGGCGAGGGCATCTTCTCCTGGATCTTCACGATCGTCGGCGCCCTGCTGGCCGGCCTCCTCGCCGCCATGGTGGTCTTCTCGCGGCGCGCGCAGAAGGTGATGTACTCCCGGCTCGAGGGCCAGGTCGGTGGCGGGTACGCCGCCCTGACCATGCTCCGCCGAGGCTGGACCGTCACCCAGGCCGTGGGTGTCGAGCCGCGCAGCCAGACGTTGGTCCACCGCGTGGTCGGCCCTCCGGGAGTCGTCCTCGTCGGCGAGGGCAACAGCCCGAGCAAGGTCCGCTCGCTGCTGGCCAGCACCAAGCGCACCCACGCCCGGGTCCTGGGTGAGGTGCCGATCACGACCGTCGTCGCCGGCAACGGTGAGGACGAGGTGCCGCTGCCGCAGCTGACCAAGCACGTCACCAAGCTCGGCCGTAACGTCGCCGGCCCCGAGATCACCGACATCCTCAACCGGCTCAAGGCCGTCGACGCCACCCGCGGCGCCATGCCGATCCCGAAGGGCCCCGTCCCGACCTCGATGAAGGGCATGCGCGGCAACCTCCGCGGCCGCTGACGTCTACGGCCGGCGTGCCCGGATCGCGTAGAGCAACGGGATCCGGGGCGCCCGCTCGGGCAGCCTGAACCAGCCGTCCTCGCCTGCCTCCATGGACGGGAAGCGGGGCCACGGCAGCCGCTCGTCCTCGCGGACGACCTCGATCCGCAGGCCCGCGCCCGCGAGGGCGGTGACGACCTCGCCGACCCCGTGCCGCCATTCGTACGCCGTCGTGGCGGTGCTCAGCGCCGGGCCGTCGGTGTAGGTGTGGGTCGAGTCCTTGGCGATCGCGCCCCTGCCCGAGAGGTAGTCGTGGCGCAGCTCGAGGGAGTCCTCCCGCCCCGGCTCAGGCACCTCGCCGAGGGCATCGAGGAGCGGGTGGAACTCGGCGAGGTAGACGAACCCGCCCGGTTTGAGCAGATCGTGCACGACTCGCGCCCACAGGTCGATGTCGGGCAGGTAGCAGACCGCGCCCTTGCCGGTGTAGACGACGTCGAAGCGGCCCGCGCCGAGCACCTCGACGGCGTCGTGGACATCGGCCTCGTGATAGTCGACGTCCAGTCCGCGCTCGACCGCGATCCGGCGCGCCGCGGCCACCGCCTCGGCCGAGATGTCCAGTCCGTACGTCACCGCACCCCGCTGCGCGAAGGCGACCGTCTCGGTGCCGAGGTGACTCTGCAGATGCACGACCTCGAGGCCGACGAGGTCGCCGAGGTCGGTCCACTCGTAGTCGGCGAACCACGACTCGGCCGGCCGGGACCCGTCGATGCCGTAGAACGCGCTGGCGAGATGGATCGGTGTCCGGGCGTCCCAGTTGGCCCGGTTGGCCTCGATCTGGCGAGTGCTTTCGGCATCGAGAGTCATGCGACCACGGTGCCACGAACGCTGTGCCCACGAAACGACACCGGGCCGGTCCCCTTTCGGGGACCGGCCCGGTGCGTGATCAACGGGTCGTCAGCCGGCCATGCTCGGCATGTCGGTGACCTGATCGGCGGGCGGCGCCTTGATCGTCACGTCCTCGCCGTGCTTGGAGAGCACCATCTCGACGGTGCCCATGTCACCCATGCCGACCTCGGCTTTGCGGAGCAGGCCGTCGCCGTCGACCCAGATGTCCTGGTCGATCGTCTCGGGCAGGCCGCTGGTGCTGTCGGACCCGAGGCTCTTGGCGAGCCCTGCGGAGTCGACGGTGAAGCTGTAGTGCTTGGTGTCGATGCCGTCGACCTTCTCCTCGCCCTCGAACTTGGAGGACTTGATCGACTCCTCCATCCCTTCGAAGAAGGCGAGGGGGTTGCTCATCGACTCCAGGCTGTTCCCGCCCATCTTGGCGAGATCCTCGGTGCTCGCGGTCACCCACGAGTCGCCCTTCATGCCCTTGATGTAGATCTTCTCGTCGACAAGGATCGTCTCGAGATCCATGTTCATCGAGCCACCACTCATCTTCATGGTGGAGTGCTGCGCCGGCGGCTCCTTCTGCAGGTCGCCCTCGCCGGTCATCGAGACGGTCTGACCCGAGGCCTTCGCGTCCATCTTGGTGGTGAAATGGGCGGTGTCGATGTCGGTCGCCTTCTTCATCACCTCGGTCATGTCCTCGGCCGAGACCGAGTCACCCTCGCTGGCACCGCCGGCCCCACCACCGCCGCAGGCCACCAGGCCCGAAAGCGATACGGCCAGCACGCCCGCCACAGCGGCGCGACGCCAGAGGCCACGTGGCCCGAGAGTACGGTTGAGCGTCATTGAGCTTCCCTTCGTGTTTGCCGCTGCTTGCGGCTGACCGGTCCAACTTACCCTCGGAAGCGTCTCAACTCACCCCGCGAAACACGTGTCGATAGGTCTCGAGCGTGACAGTCGCGGTGCCGGCCGCCAGGTCGTGCAGACCGCGCCGGTCGGGACGGAAGACCAGCGGCGGTACGACGAGGACGACCAGGATCTGGCGGACGATGCTCCGCAGCGGATCGAGCGGGCGCACGTCGGGCTCACCCGCCGTCACCCGCACCGTACGCAGCCGGGTGACGAGCTTGCCGAAGGAGCCGCCGCCGAGGGTGGTGAAGACCGCCGTCTGCACGATGAAGACGACCAGGATCCACAGATTGTCTGTGGGCCGCGGGTCGACACCGGCGAGCAGCGAGCCGAACGGCAGCGCCCGTACGCCGAGGAAGACCGACGCGACCAGCGACGACGCGAGCCAGTCGACGAAGAGCGCCAGGACGCGCCTGCCCCAGCTCGCGGTGTCATAAGGCAGAGTGGGCGTCACAGGAGTGGCGGAACTGGTCACGTCGTAAGCGTAGGCGGCAACGTCTTGAGGGGTGAGATCCGGGATGGTTGCCGATCAAATCACACAACCTGTTACACGCCTGAAACATTTGCGACACTCCTGTGCAACCGTCCCTTCGTAATTTGCGTGGCACGGTCGGATCCATGAGGGTCCGGCCTCGATCGCGAGAGACCTATCTGGCTCTGCCCGACCGGGTGAGCCAAGGAGGATTGATGTTCAGCACTGACGACGAGCTCTTGAAGTTCATCTCTGACGAGGGGGTCGAGTTCGTCGACATCCGTTTCGTCGACCTGCCTGGCGTCCAGCAGCACTTCACGGTGCCGGTGTCGTCGTTCACCCTGGAGCCGCAGGCCTTCGACGGCTCGTCGATCCGTGGTTTCCAGACGATCAACGAGTCCGACATGGCGCTCTACCCGGACGTAACGACCGCGTTCATCGACCCGTTCCGCACCGCGAAGACCCTCGCGCTGATGTACTTCGTGCACGACCCGATCACCGGCGAGGCCTACTCGCGCGACCCGCGCAACATCGCGCGCAAGGCGCTGGCGTACCTCGCCTCGACCGGCATCGGCGACACCGCGTTCTTCGCGCCCGAGGCCGAGTTCTTCATCTTCGACAACGTCGCCTACAACACCTCCGAGGGCGAGTCGTTCTACAAGATCGACTCCGTCGAGGCCTGGTGGAACTCGGGCGCCGACAAGAACCCCGACGGCTCGAACAACCTGGGCTACAAGACCCGCTACAAGGGCGGCTACTTTCCGGTCTCCCCCACTGACCACTTCGCCGACCTGCGCGACACGATGGTCAAGAACCTCGAGGCTTCCGGCCTGCTCGTCGAGCGCGCCCACCACGAGGTCGGCACCGCCGGCCAGGCCGAGATCAACTACAGGTTCGACACGCTGCTCAAGGCTGCCGACGATGTCATGAAGTTCAAGTACATCGTCAAGAACACCGCCTGGGAGGCCGGTAAGACGGTCACCTTCATGCCGAAGCCCGTCTTCGGTGACAACGGATCGGGCATGCACGTGCACCAGTCGATCTGGAACGCGGGCGAGCCGCTGTTCTACGACGAGACCGGCTACGGCGGGCTCTCCGACATGGCCCGCTGGTACATCGGCGGCATCCTGAAGCACGCCCCCTCGGTGCTGGCGTTCACCAACCCGACCGTGAACTCCTTCCACCGCCTGGTGCCGGGCTTCGAGGCCCCGATCTCGCTGGTCTACTCCTCGCGCAACCGCTCCGCCGCGGTCCGCATCCCGATCACGGGCACCAACCCGAAGGCCAAGCGCGTCGAAGCCCGGTTCCCGGACCCGTCCTCGAACCCGTACCTCGCCTTCTCGGCCCTGCTCCTGGCCGGCATCGATGGTATCCAGAACAAGATCGAGCCGCCGGCTCCGATCGACAAGGACATCTACGAGCTTCCGCCGGACGAGATGGCTGAGATCAACCAGGTGCCGACCTCCCTCGGTGCCGTCCTGTCGGCCCTGGAGAACGACCACGACTTCCTCACCGTGGGCGACGTCTTCACCCCCGACCTGATCGAGACCTGGATCGACTACAAGACCAACGACGAGATCCTCCCGATCCAGCTCCGCCCGCACCCGCACGAGTTCGAGCTCTACTACGACATCTGAGCCGACCGCTCACCTGTCCGACACCGAAGGCCCCGGGGTTTCCCGGGGCCTTCGGCCATTTCGTACGTCGCCACCGGCCCCGCCCGGAATCCCGGCCGTCGGCGTACGTCGGCCCATGGCTCGATGTGAAATGCTGAGGCTGTGATCAGCACCATGCTCACCTCTCGCCGGGGGCTTCTCGCGGGGGCTGTCGGCGTTCCGGTCGCCGCGGCACTGAGTGGCTGCGTCGGGCGGTCCTGGGACGAGCTGCCGGGGACGAGGCTGTCGATCGCCACCGGGAACCGCGGAGGTGTCTTCGACAAGTACGGCAACGCGCTCGCCGCCGTGCTGGAGGAGCGGCTCGACGGCGTCACCGCGACCACCCACCACACCAACGCCTCCCTGATCAATCTACGCGAGGTGGCGCACGGCAGGAGCGACATCGGCTTCGCCCTGGGCGACGCGGCCGCGGACGCCATCCGGGGCACCGGGCCGTTCGCCGATCCGGTTGATCTGGTCGCCCTGACCCGGACCTACGACAGCTTCGTGCACCTGGTGGTGACGGCCGACTCCCCGGTGAAGGAGGTGGCCCATCTCCGCGGACGTCGCGTCGGCCTGGGCGGCCGGGGCTCCGGGACGAGGCTGGTGGCCGGCCGCATCCTCGCGGCCGCCGGTATCGCTTCGGGCGAGGTCACGGGCACCGACCACACCCTGGAGCAGTCGGCCGACGGGCTCCGTCGCGGGCAGCTGGACGCGTTCTTCTTCGTGAGCGGCATCCCCAACACCGCGGTGACCCAGCTCTCCGACAGCGTGCCCATCCGGCTCGTCGATCTGGGGGCGCTGGTCCCCGAGCTGACCGAGACGTACGGCCCGGAGTACACCATGGGCCCGGTGCCGACCTCGAGCTACGGCCTGCCCCGTGCGGTCGACACCGTCAGCGTCAAGAACCACCTCGTGGTCCACCCCGATCTCGACGTGAACCTCGCCTACGCGGTGACGCGCGTGATGTTCGAGGCACAGGACAGGGTCGACCGGATATCGCCTCAGGTGCGGCAACCCAACCTGGGAGCCGCGATCTTCACCTCGCCTCTGCCCCTCCACCCGGGAGCGGAGCGCTATTACCGTGAGCGTCGCCTGTGACCGCCGACAGCACCACCGCCACCTCGAGACCACCGTCGCTCGGCGTCGAGACGACCATGGACCCGCCCAGATCGTCGACGCGGGCCCGTACGATCGCCAGGCCGAGACCGGTGCCGGGCACGTTCTGGTGCTGCCTGCCCCGGAAGAACCGGGCGCCGACCTTGGCGACGTCGTCGGGATGAAGTCCCTGCCCGTGGTCGCGGACCCGCACCTCGACCTTTCCAGCCGGGGCACCACAGGTGACCGTGACCTCGACCGGCGAACCCGGGGCGAACTTGGCGGCGTTGTCCAGCAGCGAGTCGAGGACGACCTCGACGACGTCCGGCGAGCTCAGCGCGAGGGCCCTGTCGGGCAGGTCGACACGGATCCGGGTGAAGACGGGTTCCCACATCGCACACCGCTCACGCACGATCCCGGCCACATCGACCTCGACCGGGGCGACCCGGCGCGCACCGACCTGGCTCAGTCTCAGCAGGGACTCGACGATGCTGCTGAGCCGATCGGTCTCCTCCAGCACGGGTTCGACCGCAGCAGCAGGTGACCCCGTCGCGGCCAGGTTCTCGACGCGCAGCCGCAAGGCGGTGAGCGGGTTGCCGAGCTGGTGGGCCGCGTCGGCGACCAGCTCCCGCTGCTGGCGCTGGGACATCTCGACGTTGTCGACCATCGCGTTGAACGACCGGGCGAGATGACGCAGCTCCGGCGGCCCCAGCTCGTGGGCGCGAGACGACAGGTCACCGTCGGCAAGGTCCTTCGCCGCGTGCTCGAGGTCGTGCACCGGCCGGAGGATCCAGCCCACGAACGGCACCACCGCGCCGAAGACCATCAGCAGCACGACCACGAGTCCGGCTGCCACCAGCCAGGCGAGCCCGAGCGCGATGCTGCCCTGGACGGCGCTCGTCGGGGCGACGACCACGACCGCTCCGAGGACCTGGGCATCCCTGCCGACCGGCGACGCGATCACGACGTCGTCGCCACTCCACGGCCAGACCGTGTCGGGTGGATGCGAGCCCGCGCCGGAGAGAGCACGGTCGATGGTCTCCTGAACCTCGGGGGCGTCGCCGACCGCCTCCGCACCCGCTTGCGCGACGACCTGACGGTCGGCGTCGACGACCAGCACCGACCCGCCGTAGACGTCCACGTAACGCTCCAGGTCGACGTTGAGCTCTTCGGCGAGTCCCGTCTCGAGGGCATCCTCCGCCACGACCGCGAACCGGGTGACGTCGCCGAGCCGACTCACGAACATGGCTTGGGTGCGGTCGGAGGCGTACGTCGCGATCAACGGCACCATGAGCGCGAGGAGCAGCATCCCGATCAGGGACAGGGACACGAGGAGCAGGCGCCGGCGCACGCATCACTCCTGCGTGATGACGCGGTAGCCGACGCCGCGGACCGTCGCCACCAGACCCGGCCGACCCAGCTTGGAGCGCAGCGCCGAGACGTGGACGTCGAGCGTTCGCGAGGCACCTACCCAAGCGGTGTCCCAGATCCCCTCCATCAGGGTCTCCCGGGTGACGGTGTCTCCGGCCGCCTGCACGAGCATGGAGAGCAGGTCGAACTCCTTGCGGGTCAGGGCGACCTCCTCCCCCGCGACGGTGACCCGGCGCGTCCCATGGTCGAGATGTACGTCACCGACCTGCTCCACGAGCTCGGTCGGCCGCTGCCCCACGCGTCGCATGACGGCATCGATCCGGGCGAGGAGCTCGGCGAGCCGGTAGGGCTTGGTGACGTAGTCGTCCACGCCCGAGCGGAGGGCGGAGACGACGGTGAGCTCGTCCCTGCGAGCGGTCACCGCGATGATCGGCACGTCGACCCGGGTCCGGAGCTGGCGGCACAGGGCCAGCCCGTCCTGGTCGGGCAGTCCCATGTCGAGCAGGACCAGATCCACGCCCTCGAGAAGCTCCAGCGCCTCGGCCGCGGTGCCGGCCCGGCGTACGTGGAGGTGCACGCGTTGCAGGGCAGGCATCAGCGCCGCCACCACCCGGTCGTCGTCCTCGACGAGCAGGACTCGCATCTCACCTCACCTGCCCGACACACGTGCCAAGGAGCTCGATCGGGCCAACGTTAGAACTCTGTAAAGTCTCGCGCCCGAACCGGAAGATGTGACGCACGACACTCATAAGTTACGCAGCATGCCAGTCACCCCCTCAACCCGCCAACCGGGTTCTCAGGTCGACGTCGACAGCCTCGTGGCGGACTACGACGAGGAGAAGCCGTCCCGGAGCCTGTCGCCGCGCCTGGAGCTCGTCGTCGGGCTGTGGTGCTTCCTGGTCGCCCTGTTCGTGCTCCGTCAGGTCTTCGACCCCCTCGACCAGGGCAGCCAGTACTACCTGATCCTCTTCCTCGGTGTGACGCTGCCTCTCGTCTTCCTGACCTATCGGATGCGGGGACGTCGCGATTCAGCGAACCCCCACGCTCAGCACGCGGACATCGACCCAGGGCTCGCCACGCCTCACGGCAACACGAACCGACCTGCCGACAACCCCGGTGTCGTCGACTGGCTGTTGGCCGCCACCGCCCTGGTCGTGGGCCTCTACCCGGTGCTTCCGGTCCCGCTGACGGACATCGGCTTCGGCGGGTTCGGGGGGTTCCTCGACCGCCAGGGCTCGCTGCTCACCCTCGACGTCGTGGCCGGGACCGTGTTGCTGGTGCTGGTGCTGGAGGCCACCCGGCGTACGACAGGGCTGGTGCTGCCGGCCGTCTGCGCCGTCTTCTTCGCCTACGCCTACTTCGGCGGCTACCTGCCCATCGGCTGGAGCATCAGCCACATCGGGCTCAACCTCGATCAGATCATCAATGCGCTCTACAACGAGGCCTCCGGCTTCTTCGGCGTGCCTCTCGACGTGGCGGCGACCTACATCGTGCTGTTCACGATCTACGGCGCCGTGCTCGATCGGATGGGGGCGGGCCGGTTCTTCGTGGAGTTCAGCTTCTCCCTGTTCCGCAGGTCCGGGTCGGCCCCTGGTCGCACCGTGGCCACGTCCGGGTTCCTGCTCGGCACCGTCTCCGGTTCGGGGACGGCAACCGCGGTCACCCTCGGCTCGTTCGCCTGGCCGATCCTCAACCGGGCCGGCTATCCGAAGGAGGCGGCCGGAGGCATGCTGGCCGCGTCCGGCATCGGCGCCATCCTGTCGCCACCGACCATGGGAGCAGCGGCGTTCATCATCGCCGAGTATCTCGGGGTCTCCTACGTATCCGTGCTGGTGTGGGCGATCGTTCCCACGCTCCTCTACTACCTCGGCATCTTCCTCGCCGTCGAGATCGATGCCCGCCGGTTCGGGGCGCGTCGCGTCGAGCTCGCGATCGGCAACCCCCTGCGGCTGCTCGCCCGCTCCGGATATCACTTCATCAGCCTCGGCGTGATCGTGTTCTTCCTCGCCATCGACATCCCACCGTTCCGGGCCGTCGTCTACGCCACCTGCGTCGCCGCGCTGTTCGGGCTCCTCGAGGCGGTGCTGTCCCGTCGCCCGGTGGTCAGCGGCTTCGACGACCACGACCTCGAGCAGGAGCGGATGGCGCTCGGGGAGTCCCTCGAGGACTACGCCCGCCGCATGTACGAGGCCCTGAGCACCGGCATCCGCTCTGCGCTACCCGTCATCGCGGTGTGCGCCGCCGCGGGCGTGATCACCTCGGTCATCGCCAAGACCGGCCTGGGACAGGTCCTGTCCAGCATCCTGGTCGACCTGGCCTCGCTGCTGTCGTTCAACGACGCGTCGCTGCTGGTGCTCTCGGCGCTGTTCTCCGCGTTCGCGATCCTGCTGCTCGGTCTCGCGGTGCCCGTGACGGCGTCGTTCATCCTCAGCTGGGTCATCATCGGCCCGGCACTGATCTCGCTCGGCGTGGATGCCCCGCAGGTGGCGATGTTCATCTTCTACTACGCGGTGCTCTCTGAGGTCTCGCCGCCGACGGCGCTCGCCGCGGTGGCCTCCTCCGCCATCACCGGCGGCAAGGTCATCCCGACGATGATGCAGGCCTGCAAGTACACGCTGCCCGCCTTCCTGGCCCCGATCGCCTTCGTGGTCACCGACAACGGCGCGCACCTTCTCTCCCGCGGTGACTTCATCGACATCGTCTGGACCTTCCTGGTGGCCGGGTGCGCGGTCGGCGCCCTCGCCATCTGCACGACCGGATGGATCCTCGGCCCCACGAACCTTCTCGAGCGCGCCCTGTGCCTGCCCGCCGCGCTGCTGCTGCTCTACCTGGTCCCGACCTCCATCGCGCTGGGCTTCGCCCTGCTCGCCATCGCACTGGTGCTCCATCTCATCCGCCGCAGGGCGACCGGCGCTACGGCCGACGAGCAGGACCACACCAGTCCCGACCCGACGTACGCATGACCCCAACCCCCAAGAAAGGCAACCCCATGAAGCGCATCACCCCGCTCGCCGCGATCGCGGTCGCGGCTGCCACGGCTCTCGCTCTGACCGCCTGCGGTGGCCAGCAGAGCCGGCAGCAGGCAGGCTCCGGCGCCGACGAGAGCAGCTGCGACGCCGGCCAGGGCCGCATCTCGATCGCCACCGGAAACTCCACCGGCGTCTACTACGTCGTCGGCGGCGGCATGGCCAAGGTGATCAACGACGAGACCGACCTGAAGGTCACCGCCGCCGAGACCGGCGCCTCGGTCCAGAACATCGAGCAGGTCGTCGCCGGCAACTACAACGTCGGCTTCTCGCTCGCGGACTCCGCCGCCGACGCGGTCAACGGCGAAGCCGACTTCGAGCAGCCGCAAGACATCTCGACCCTGGGCCGCATCTACTCCAACTACACCCACGTGGTCGTCCGCAAGGATGCCGGCATCGACTCCGTCGAGGACTTCGCCGGCAAGGCCATCTCGACCGGTTCTCCCGAGTCGGGCACCGAGGTCATCGCCAACCGACTGATCGAGTCCGCGGGCCTCGGGCTGTCGGACGTGAAGCGCCAGCGACTCGACCTGACCAAGACCGTCGACGGCATGAAGGACGGCTCCATCGACGGACTGGTGTGGTCCGGCGGCCTCCCCACCCCGGCGATCACCGACCTCTTCACCTCGATGGGTGACAAGGTCGAGTTCATCGACGTCACCCCGCTGCTCTCGAAGATGCAGGAGGTCAACGAGGTCTACGAAGAGGCGTCCATTTCGGGCGACACCTACGAGCTGGACGAGGACATCCCGACCATCGTCGTGCCCAACGTGCTGGTCGTGAAGAACGACATGCCCGACAACCTGGCCTGTGCGCTCACCACGCTGCTGGTGGAGCAGAAGGACAAGCTGGTCCAGATCCACCCGGCCGCCACCGAGATCGACCCCGCCACCATGGCCGAGACCGGGCCGATCCCGCTCCACCCCGGTTCCGAGCGCGCGCTGGCCGACCTCGGCTGACCGCCGCCAGGGTGGGTCGGCACAGCCCGTGCTGCGCCGGCCCACCCTCCTCAGACCCGACCGCACCGATTCCAGCCCACCGCATCCCAAGGAGACTGCCCCGTGACCGCCCGCACTTCCCAGACCCCGCTCGAGCTGTTCGCCACCGACTCGCTGATCGGCGAGGAGGAGCGGGCGATCCGCGACACGGTACGGCGATTCGTCGAGGACCGGATCAAGCCGGAGGTCGCCGACTGGTACGAGTCGGGCTCGATCCCGGCCCGTGACCTGGCCAAGGAGCTCGGCGCGCTGGGCGTGCTCGGCATGCACCTGGAGGGCTATGGCTGCGCGGGCACCAGCGCCACGGCGTACGGCCTGGCCTGTCTGGAGCTGGAGGCGGGCGACTCGGGGCTCCGCTCCCTCGTCAGCGTTCAGGGGTCGCTGGCGATGTTCGCGATCTGGAAGCACGGCAGCGACGAGCAGAAGCAGGAATGGCTTCCGCGGATGGCGGCCGGCGAAGCCATCGGCTGCTTCGGCCTGACCGAACCGGACTTCGGCTCCAACCCCGCCGGCATGCGCACGCGCGCGGTCCGGGACGGGTCGGACTGGAGACTGACCGGGAACAAGTTGTGGATCACCAACGGCTCGGTGGCCGACGTCGCGGTGGTGTGGGCACAGACCGAGGACGGCATCCGCGGGTTCGTCGTCCCCACCGACACCCCGGGCTTCTCGGCGCCGGAGATCAAGAAGAAGATGTCGCTGCGCGCCTCGGTCACCTCCGAGCTCGTGCTCGACGACGTCCGGCTCCCCGCCGACGCGGTGCTGCCCGGGGTCACCGGCCTGTCGGGGCCGCTCTCGTGCCTCAACGAGGCCCGCTACGGGATCGTCTTCGGCGCGCTGGGCGCTGCCCGCGACAGCCTCGAGACGGCGATCGCCTACTCGAAGGACCGCGACATCTTCGACAAGCCGCTGGCGGCCTACCAGCTGACCCAGGCGAAGCTCGCCGACATGGCTCTGGAGCTCGGCAAGGGCATGCTGCTCGCGCTGCACCTGGGCCGCCTCAAGGACGCCGGCACGCTGCGGCCCGAGCAGGTCTCGCTCGGCAAGCTCAACAACGTCCGCGAGGCGATCGCCATCGCCCGCGAGTGCCGCACCATCCTCGGCGCCGCCGGCATCACCCTGGAGCACCCCGTCCTGCGCCACGCCAACAACCTGGAGTCCGTGCTCACCTACGAGGGCACGAGCGAGGTCCACCAGCTCGTCATCGGTCGTGCCCTGACCGGAGAGGCGGCCTTCCGGTGACCCGAGGAGCACTCTCCGGCGTACGCATCGCCGACTTCAGCCGGGTCCTGGCGGCGCCGTACGCCACGATGCTGCTGGCCGACCTGGGCGCCGAGGTGGTGAAGGTCGAGCGACCGGGTGACGGCGACGAGACCCGCTCGTGGGGTCCGCCGTGGTCCGAGGACGGCGAGTCGACGTACTTCCTCTCGGTCAACCGCAACAAGGAGTCCCGGGCGATCGACCTGCGCTCCGCGGAGGGGCGACGCGCGGCACGTGACCTCGTCGCGCGGTGCGACGTCCTCGTCGAGAACTTCCGCGACGGCACGATGGAGCGGCTGGGCCTGGGCTACGACGCCCTGTCCGCCGAGCACCCGGGCTTGGTCTACTGCTCGATCACCGGCTTCGGATCGCGCGAGGGCGCCTCGCTCCCCGGTTACGACCTGGTGGCCCAGGCCGTCGGCGGGCTGATGTCGGTGACCGGTACGCCGGAGTCCGGGCCGGTCAAGGCCGGCGTGGCACTGGTCGACGTGATCACCGGGCTGCACGCGACCATCGGGATCCAGGCCGCCCTGCGCCACAAGGAGCGCACCGGGCAGGGGCAGCGCGTCGAGGTCAACCTGCTGTCCTCGCTCCTCTCGGCGCTGTCCAACCAGGCCTCCACCTACGTCACGACCGGCCAGGTGCCCCAGGCGCTCGGCAACGTACACCCGAGCATCGCGCCGTACGAGCTGCTCGCCACCGCGGACCGGCCGCTGGCCGTCGCCGCGGCGAACGACAAGCTCTTCACCCTTCTCGCCGAGGGCCTGGGCCGGCCGAAGCTGGCCGACGACCCGCGCTTCGCGACCAACGCCGACCGGGTGGCCCACCGCGCCGTGCTGGTGGCCGAGCTCGAGGACGTCTTGAAGGAGCACCCGGCCGACCACTGGTTCACCGAGCTGTCGGCGCTGGGGGTCCCGTGCGGCCCGATCAACGACCTGGGCCAGGCGTTCGCCCTCGCCGAGCGACTCGGCCTGGCACCGGTCGCCGACCTCCCCGGCGAGGGTCGGGACCCGGTCCCGACCGTCGCGCACCCGATCACGCTGTCGGCCACGCCGGCGACCTATCGGAGCGCACCCCCACGCCTCCCCGGTCGTACGCCGCCCATGGACGACCCGACGAGCGGCCCCGTGGCCGCTGAGGAGACCCCATGACGGCCCTCAGGGTCGCCGTGGTCGGCGGCGGCATCATCGGCACCGCGGTCGCACGGCACCTGGCACGCCGCCACGACGCCGCGGTCACCCTGCTGGAGAAGGAGAACCACCTGGCCGCGCATCAGACCGGCCACAACAGCGGCGTGGTCCACGCCGGCCTCTACTACGAGCCGGGGAGCCTCAAGGCGACGCTGTGCCGCCGAGGTGTCGCGCTGCTCCAGGAGTTCGTCACCGAGCACGCGATCGCCTACGACGAGTGCGGCAAGGTCGTGGTGGCGCTCTCGGAGAGCGAGGCCGGACGCCTCGACGCACTGCACCGGCGCGCCGTCGCCAACGGTGTGCCGGGCATCAGGATCGTCGAGGCCGACGAGCTGCGGGCGATCGAGCCCCACGCTGCCGGGGTGCGAGCGATCCACTCGCCGCAGACCGCGATCGTCGACTTCCCTGCGGTGACCGAGGCCCTCGCCGGCGAGCTGCGCGACGCGGGCGGATCGGTGCGCCTCGGTCACGAGGTGACCGCCCTGACGGAACGCACCGACGGCGTACGCGTCGAGACGACGAAGGACGAGGGCGAGCACGACCTGGTCATCGTCTGCGGCGGGTTGCAGAGCGACCGGCTCGCCGTCCTGCTGGGTGAGAGCCGCGAGCCGCGGATCGTCCCGTTCTACGGGGACTACTTCGTCGCCGACGCGGGCCAGCGCTCGCTGGTGCGCGGGATGATCTACCCGGTGCCGGACCCTCGCTACCCGTTCCTCGGCGTCCACGTCACCCCGAAGATCGACGGCACCCTGACACTCGGCCCCAACGCGTTCCTCTCGCTCGGGCGCGAGTCCTACGAGCGCGGCAGGGTCGTTCCGCGTGACGTGCTCGAGGCCGTCGGCTTCCCCGGATTCTGGCGCTTCGCCTCCCGGAACGTGGCGGCAGCGGTCCGGGAGTCCCGCACCGCGTTGAGCTCCCGCCGGTTCATCGAGGAGGCCCGCAGGTACGTGCCCGACCTCGACCCCGCCGGGGTTCGGCGCGGCGGCCGCGGGGTCCGCGCCCAGGCGATGGACGACGCCGGCCGCCTCGTCGACGACTTCGTGATCACCGGCACCGACCGGGTGGTGCTGGTCCGCAACGCACCGTCTCCCGGAGCCACCTCCGCCCTCGCCATCGCCGAGCACGTCGTCGACGAGGCGCTGCGGCGCCGTAACGGAAGGACATCTCGATGACTCCCCCACCCCTCTCCCCCGGCCTCTGGGGCATCCTGGCCACGCCGTTCCACGGCGACCGGCTCGCGGTCGACCTCGCCTCGATGCGTACCGAGGTGGACCTCTACCTCGGCGTCCCTGCCCAGGGACTGGTCGCCCTCGGTGTCTTCGGCGAGGGCGCCGCCCTCGACTCGGCGGAGCAGACCGCGGTCGTCGCCACCGTCGCCGAGCAGGCGCCCGGCCTCCCCCTGACCGTGGGGCTGTCGGCGCGGACGACCGCCGTCGCGGTCGAGCAGGCGCGCACGGCAGCAGCCGCGGCCGGGCCCGCGCTCGCCGGGCTGATGGTGCAGGCGAACACGCCGGACCCAGCGGTGCTGGCCCGACATCTGCAAGCGATCCACGACGAGGTCGGTGCCGGCATCGTGCTGCAGGACTACCCGGTGGCCTCCGGCATCCGGATGACCGACGCCCAGGTGCTCGAGACCGTGAACGCATGTCCGTTCATCGTCGCGGTGAAGTCCGAGGCACCGCCCACGGCTCTCGCGATCGCCCGTCTGAGCGCACACACCGACATCCCGATCTTCGGCGGGCTCGGTGGCGTGGGGCTGATCGACGAGCTCGCTGCCGGCGCCGCCGGCGTGATGACGGGCTTCTCCCATCCCGAGGGGTTGCGGGCAGCCCTCGACGCCTGGCACGAAGGCGGGTACGACGCCGCCCGGGCCGCGTTCGCGCCCTGGCTGCCGCTGGTCAACTACGAGGCACAGCCGGGCATCGGACTCTCGTTGCGCAAGGAGATACTGGCCAGGCGCGGCGTCATCGCCGAGGCGGCGGTACGGCCGCCGAGCCCCACCGCACCGGAGGAGCTCCTACGCTTGGTGCCCGACCACCTGGCGGCGGTGCAGGAGCTGCTCCCCACGACGAGCCGAAACCTCCTGGTCGGCGCCTCCCACCACCACCCGACAGAAGAACGGAGCTGACATGGACACCGGACTCACCGGACGCACCGTGCTGATCCCTGGATCCACCTCGGGTCTCGGGCTCGCCAGTGCCCGAGCCTTCGCGGCAGAGGGCGCCCACGTCGTCATCGCCGGGCGCCGGGCCGCGCTCGCCACGGCAGAGGCGGAGGCGCTCGCCTCCTCGCCCGGCTCTGCCGTCGGCCTGGAGTGCGACCTCACCGTCACCGGCGCCGCGGAGCGCCTGGTCGAGCAGGCCACGCACGCCTACGGCCCGATCGACGTGCTCGTCCTCAACAGCGGCGGCCCGCCGGCCGGGTCGGCCGTCGACGCCACCCCGGAGGCGGTGGAGTCGGCGATGCTGACGCTCCTCCAGCAGCAGATCCGACTCGTACGCGCCGTGCTGCCCGGAATGCAGCAGCGGGCCTGGGGCCGGATCGTGGCGATCGGGTCGAGCGGCATCCAGCAGCCGCTCGACAACCTGGCGTTGTCCAACACCGGCCGCGCCGCGCTGGCCGGCTACCTGAAGACGCTGGCCGGCGAGGTGGCGAGCAGCGGCGTCACGGTCAACATGGTGCTGCCCGGCCGGATCGACACCGACCGGGTCGCCGCGCTCGACCAGACTCGCGCCGACAAGACCGGGGCGAGCACGAGCGAGGTGCGGCGTACGGCCGAGGCCGGCATCCCGGTGGGCCGGTACGGCACCCCCGAGGAGTTCGCCGCCGCTGTCGTGTTCCTCGCGTCGGCGCCCGCCTCGTACATCACCGGCGAGCAGCTGCGAGTCGACGGCGGCCTGGTGCGGTCGTTCTGAACGGGCGCGTCCCTTGCTTCACGCCGCACGCTGATCCGACACTGACACCATGACACACGCACGTCGAGACCAACGGCGCAGCCGGGCCGCTACCCGATGAGCGCAGATGAGGTGGTGATCGGAATCATCTCGGCTCCGGGGGCGGCCACCGAGCTCTCGTCGGTGCTCGCCGACGACCTGCACGCCGAGCTGAGCTTCCACGTGCCGACCGTCCGGTGGCGGGAGGCCATCGTGGTCGACGCCCTCGTGCATCCACCGTCCGACGACGCCGCCCTCGTCGACGCGGCGAGGGACCGGCTCCTGAAGGAGGGCTGGGACCTGGTCGTCTGTGTCACCGATCTGCCGCTGCAGGCTCACCGGCGACCGGTGGTGGCTCACGCGAGTCCCCTGCACGGCGTGGCTCTCGTGTGCCTGCCGGCGCTCGGCGCCGTCGGACTGCGCAGACGCACCCGTGACACGGTCGTCGGGCTCGTCCGGACCCTGCTCGGGGACACGGCGGACGGCGACATCTCGGGCCGTGTCGCCGGGCTCGGACGCCGCGCCAGCCAGCTCGGCAGGAACCAGCAGCCGGGCGAGGACGGCGGCGTGATGTTCACCGCGAGAGTCCTCAGCGGGAACCTGCGGCTCCTGACCGGAATGATCCGGGCCAACCAGCCCTGGAGACTCGCGATCGGACTGTCGAGAGCGCTGACCGCCGCCTTGGCGACAGCGGTGTTGGCCCTCGTCACCCCCGACATCTGGCAGCTGAGCGCCGCGCTCGGCTGGATCCGACTCTCGGCGATCGGGCTCGGGTCGCTCGCGGGGATCACGATCGCGCTCATCGCGGGGGCCGGTCTGTGGGAGCGCACGTCGCATCCGGCCGGTCGCAAACAGGTGACCCTCTTCAACCTGGCTACGACGGCGACGGTCGTCCTCGGTGTGCTCTTCCTCTACGTCGCACTGCTCCTGCTCGCGCTCGCGACCTCACCGATTCTGGTGCCTGCACAGCTCCTCGAGGAGGGCATCGGCCATGCCGTGCGAGCCGGCGACTACGTGAAGCTGGCGTGGCTCACCAGCTCTCTGGCAACGCTGGGTGGCGCTCTCGGGGCGGGTCTGGAGAGCGACGACGTGGTCAGGGCGGCCGCCTACACGTACCGACAGGAATCGCCGCAGAGCAGACCGCAGGAGTGACCAGGCCCCGTCAGGCCCATCAGCCCCATCAACCTCGTCGGCGCGGTAGGACGGTGAGGACCATGTCGATGTAGGTGCGGAACTCGGCCATGTACGTGCGGAGGAACTCTCGGGTGGAGTCGGCGGTGATCTCGCCGTCGTCCCGGAAGACGTCGGGAGAGTACTGGATGTACGCCTCGGGCGAGGTCATCTGGCGAGCGTTGCAGAAGCTGAGCACACCGCGCAGGGTCTGTTGGCCCATGGCGGTGCCGATCTGGCCGATGGAGGCTCCGATCACCGCGGCCGGGACGTGGTCGAAGGAGTTCTGTCCCCAGGGTCGGGACGCCCAGTCGATCGCGTTCTTCAACGCTCCGGGGATGGAACGGTTGTACTCGGGGGTGACGAAGAGCACCGCGTCGGCGGCGGCGATCGACTCCTTGAGCGCTCGGGCCGCGGGCGGGTAGTCGCTGTCGAAGTCCGGGCTGTACAGCGGCAGGTTGCCGATGGCGATCTCGCCGAACTCCAGGTCGTCCGGGGCCACCCGGATGAGGGCCCGGGACAGGACGCGGTTGATCGACGTCGACGACAGGCTTCCGACGAAGTAGCCGACCTTGTAGGTGCTCATCTGTTCCTCCTGCTCTCGTACTTCTCGGCGGGCGGCGTGCCCTCACCGACGTCCCGCGGCTTCCAGGAACTCATGGACGTGGCGGATCGCGACCGAGCCCTCGCCGACGGCAGAGGCGACGCGCTTGACCGAGCCACTGCGTACGTCACCCACGGCGAACACGCCCTGACGCCGGGTCTCGAACATGCCGTCGGGGCCGTCGGCCGCGGGCCCGGTGAGGACGAACCCCTTCGTGTCCAGCGGGATCGCTCCCTGGAGCCAACCCGTGTGTGGGGCCGCACCGATCATCACGAACAGGGCTGTCGTCGCGACGCGCTGCTCCTCACCCGAGTCGAGGTGGCGAATCAGGACCTGTTCGAGCGCGTTCTCCCCGATGAGCTCGCCCACCTCGCTGTTGCGCCAGACCTTGATGCGTGGCGACTGCTCGACGCGGTCGGCCAGATAGCGGGACATGTCCCTGCCCAGGTCGTCGTGGCGGATGACCAGGTTGACCACCGGCGACTGACGGGCCAGGAAGCAGGCCGCCTGGCCGGCCGAGTTCCCGCCGCCCACGACGGTGACGGGGTCCTGCCGGCACAGCCGGGCCTCGAACTCGGTGGCCGCGTAGTAGACGCTGCCGCGCTCGAGGCGGTCCGTCCCCGGCACGTCGAGACGCCGGTAGCGGACACCGGTGGCGACGAGCACGGCGTGGGCGATGAGGGGGTCCCCCTCCGCCAGCCCGACCACGTGATAGCCGTCGGCCCGGGTGAGCGAGGTGGCCTCACCCGGGATGCTGAAGACGGCGCCGAACTTGCGGGCCTGCACCACGGCGCGGTCGGCCAGCTCGGCCCCGCTGATACCGGCCGGGAAGCCCAGGTAGTTCTCTATCTGGGACGACGTGGCCGCCTGGCCTCCGGTGGCGAGTGCGTCCAGGACGACCGTCGAGAGTCCCTCGGAGGCGGCGTAGACCGCCGCGGCCAGCCCACCGGGGCCGGCGCCGACCACGACGAGGTCGTACGCCGCCCTGCTCGGCGCCGCTCGTAGCCCGATGAGGTCGGCCAGCTCGGAGGGGCTGGGGTTTCGCAGAACCGTCCGCCCCTTCCAGATCACGACGGGGGTCTGATCGGGCGGGATGTCGAACGCCCGCAGGGTCGCCTCTGCCTCCGGGTCCTCCTCCACGTCCTCCCAGCGGCAAGGGATGCGGTTGCGACTCGCGAAGTCCCTCAGCAGGCGGGTGCTGGCTGAGTAGCGGGAACCGATGATCCGGAGGCCGGCGCCTATGTCGGCATAGATGGTGCGTCGCAGGAGGAAGGCCCGCAGGATCAGATCTCCGAGCGCCTGATCCTGGGTGACCGCCTCCTTGAGCCGGCCATAGGGCACCTCGAGGACCTCGACGTCGGTCTGGGCGACGGCGGTGACGTAGACCGCTTGCCCGGTCAGGATCGACAGGTCACCCACGAAGCGACCCCGGCCGTGAACGGCGATCACCCGCGGCTCTTCATCCGGACCGTCCTCCTGGACGACCCGGACTCTGCCGTCCAGCACGACGAACAGGCCGCAGTCGCGGTCCCCCTCGCAGAACAGCGTGGTGCCCTTGGTCAGCGCCTTCCGCTCGCCGTACTGCGAGAGCAGCATGATCTGTTCATCGCTGAGCCGGGGGTAGGCGCCGGTGGTGTCAGGGGTCTCGGGCAGGTCGGCGAGCTCGGCCTCAGACGAACTGCTCGTCGACATAGCACCATCTCCAGTTCTCCCCGGGCTCGATCGAACGCACGATGACGTGGCCCGTCCCGGCGGCGTGAGCGCGCGCGTGTCGCATGGGTGAGGAGTCGCAGCAGCCGACCTGGCCGCAGGTCAGGCACTGGCGCAGGTGCACCCAGGGGGTGCCGAGCCGCACACACTCCGCACAGGCGCGCTGGGCGGGTGGCGGCACGGGCTGGATGATCCCGAGGTGCGGGTCGGCGCCGACGCGCGTCGGGCTGGCGGTCATCACGACCTCCTGGGGAGCTTGGACTCGAGCCAGGAACGCAGCTGGTGCACCGGGAGGGCGCCGATCTGCGTGTCGACGACCTTGCCGTGGTCGAGGAGGACCAGCGTCGGGATCGACCGGACCTCGAACCTCGCGCTCACCGCAGGGTTGTCATCGGCGTTGACCTTGACCAGCTTGAGGTTGCCGGCCAGCTCGCCGGCCAGCTTCTCCAGCGCCGGGCTCACCATCCGGCAGGGGCCGCACCACGGCGCCCACACGTCGACCAGCACGGGCAGGCTCGACTCCTCGACGACGGCGTGGAACTCCTCGTCGCCGGCGTCCACCACCCAGGGCAGCGGAGTGCCGCACCTCCCGCACCGGGGCGTACCTTCGGCGACCGCCGGAACCCGGTTCTTGGCTCCGCAGTTGCCGCACTCGACCTTCGTCGACTTCTCGGTCGTCGCGTTCATGCCACGGCCCGCTCTTCTGACCGGTCGCCGACCGCGGTCACCGCGATCTTCCCGTCGACGACGTCGACCGAGATCGCGCCTCCGTCGGCCGCGTCCCCGCGCAGCAACGCTCGCCCGACCTGGGTCTCCACCTCGCGGGAGATGAGCCGTCGCAGCGGGCGGGCGCCGTACGCCGGGTCGAATCCCTGGTCGGCGATGAAGCGTCGCGCCGCGGGCGTGACGTCGAGAGTGATCCGCATGCCGGCCAGCCGCTCGTGCAGCTCCTCGAGCTGGAGGTCGACGATGCGCTCGATCTCGGCGAGCGTCAGCGGCTTGAACATCACGATCTCGTCGACGCGGTTGAGGAACTCCGGGCGGAAGTGCGACTGCAACGTTCGCATCACCATCGAGCGCGCCTCGTCCTTGACCTCACCGTCGGCGGTGACCCCCTCGAGCAGATGTTCCGAGCCGATGTTGGAGGTCATGATCAGGACGGTGTTGCGGAAGTCGACGGTCCGGCCCTGGGAGTCGGTCAGCCGGCCGTCGTCGAGCACCTGGAGCAGCGTGTTGAAGACGTCGACGTGAGCCTTCTCGATCTCGTCGAGCAGGACCACCGAGTAGGGCTTGCGACGTACGGCCTCGGTGAGCTGACCGCCCTCCTCGTAGCCGACGTAGCCGGGAGGTGCGCCGACCAGCCGGCTGACGGTGTGCCGCTCCTGGTACTCGCTCATGTCGATCCGGACCATGTTCTCCTCGGTGTCGAACAGCGCGGCCGCCAGCGTCTTGGCCAGCTCCGTCTTGCCGACGCCGGTGGGGCCCAGGAAGATGAACGACCCGATGGGCCGCTGGGGGTTCTTGATGCCGGAGCGGGCCCGGACGACGGCGTCGGCGACCACCTGGACGGCCTCGTCCTGGCCGATGACACGCTCGTGGAGCACCTCGTCGAGGCGGAGCAGCTTGTCGCGCTCGCCTTCCTGCAGACGCGTGACCGGGATACCGGTCCAGCGCGAGACGATGTCGGCGATCTCGTCGGCGGTCACGACCTCGCGCAGCAGCCGGCGGCCGCCCTGCTTGCCGGCGAGCCGGGACTCGGCCGCCTCCAGCCGCCGCTGGATCTCCGGCAGCCGGCCGTGCCGCAGGGATGCCGCTCGGTTGAGGTCGTACTCACGCTCGGCCCGCTCGCTCTCCAGCCGCACCTGCTCCAGCTCCTGGCGAAGGGACTGCACCTCGCGCAGGGCCGACCGTTCGGCCTCCCACTGCGCGCGCAGGGCATCGGCCTCGGCCCGCGCATCGGCCAGCTCCTTGCGCAGCTCCTCGAGGCGGGCCCTGCTCGGGGCGTCCTCCTCCTCCGAGAGCGCCGCCTCCTCGATCTCCATCCGGGTCACGCGCCTGGTGAGCTCGTCGAGCTCGGCAGGCATCGAGTCGATCTCGGTGCGCAGCATCGCGCAGGCCTCGTCGACGAGGTCGATGGCCTTGTCGGGCAGGAAGCGGTCCGAGATGTAGCGGTGACTCAGGGTCACCGCTGCCACCAGGGCGCCGTCGTGGATCTTCACGCCGTGGAAGACCTCGAGGCGCTCGCGGAGCCCACGCAGGATCGAGACGGCGTCCTCCTCGTCGGGCTCGTCGACGATGACCGGCTGGAACCGGCGCTCGAGGGCCGCGTCCTTCTCGATGTGCGTGCGGTACTCGTCGAGGGTGGTCGCGCCGATCATGTGGAGCTCGCCGCGGGCGAGCAGCGGCTTGAGCATGTTGCCGGCGTCCATCGCGCCCTCGCCGCCGCCCGCACCGACCACCGTGTGCAGCTCGTCGACGAACAGCAGGATGTGCCCCTCGGCGGACTGCACCTCGTTGAGCACGGCCTTCAGCCGTTCCTCGAACTCGCCGCGGTACTTCGCCCCGGCGACGAGAGCCCCCATGTCCAGGGCGAAGACCGTCTTGTCCCGCAGGCCCTCGGGTACGTCGCCGTCGGCGATCCGCTGAGCCAGGCCCTCGACGATCGCCGTCTTGCCCACGCCGGGCTCGCCGATGAGCACCGGGTTGTTCTTGCTCTTGCGCGACAGGATCTGGACGGTCCGGCGGATCTCGGAATCGCGGCCGATCACCGGCTCGAGCTTGCCCGACGCCGCCGCCGCGACGAGGTCGCGGCCGTACTTCTCCAGCGCCTCGTAGGTCCCCTCGGGGGTTGCCGACGTCACCCGCTGGTGACCGCGCACCTCGGTCAGGGCGCTCAGGAACCTGTCCCGGTTCAGGCCCTGAGCGTGGAGGAGCCGCCCGGCGGCTGCCCCTGAGCCTTCCTCCACCAGCGCGATCACGAGGTGCTCGACCGAGACGTACTCGTCCTTGAGCCTGCGGGCCTCTCGGTCGGCCGTGTCGAGCAGCCGCGAGAGGCGCTGGGTGATGTGCACCTGCCCGGGAGTCACGCCCGGCCCGCTGACCCGCGGGCGGCGGCCGAGCTCGGCTTCGAGCTCCTCGCGCAGCCGGTCCGGATCAGCCCCCGCCCGGGCGAGCAGCGGCGCGACCAGGCCCTCGGCCTGATCGAGCAGGGCGAGCAGCAGATGCTCGCCGTCCACCTCGACGTGGCCGAAGCGCAGCGCCTTGGTCTGGGCGTCGTGCAGAGCCTCCTGCGACTTCTGGGTCAGTCTGTTCATGTCCATGGGGCGTCTCCTCGTCGTGCCGTGCGTTGTTGTGCCTTCTCCAGCTCGGCGATCCTGTCGAGCAGCTCGACGACCAGCCCGATGGCGCAGTAGCTGAGGTTCAGACTCATCCGCAGCCGCTGGATCCTGGCCATCTCCTTCACCTGGGACGGGTGGAACCACAACCGGCCCTGCGCATCGCGGGTGATGTCGAGCAGGCCGAGGGCGACCAGGCGCCGGACAAGCTCTGGATGTACGCCGGTGACCTGTGCGTAGCTCTCGAGGCTGAGCCGGTAGGGCCGGGCGAGAGCGAAGTGCGTGATCGCTGTCATCGTCTACTCCTCGCGTCGAAACGGGACACCTTCGCGAGCTCTTCGAAGAGGCGTTGCTCCTCGTCGGTGAGGGTCTTGGGCAGGCGTACCTGCAGCTCGGCGTAGAAGTTCCCCGGCTCGCCTCGTCGGTGCGGAAGCCCGCGGCCCTTGAGCCGCAGCCGGCGGTGGCTGGAGGAGCCCGCCGGGACCTTCACCGTGGCGGTTCCTCCGGGAGTGTCGATGGACACAGACGCCCCCAGGGCGGCCTCCCAGGGAGTGATCGGTAGGAGTGCGTGCAGGTCGCGACCCTCGACCCGGTAGCGCGGGTGGTCGGCGATCCGGACCACCAGGTAGAGGTCGCCGGCCGGCGCCGAGCCGCTGCCGGGGCCGCCCTGGCCGCGCAACCGGATCCGCTGGCCCTCGACCACGCCCGCCGGAATGGTGACGTCGAGCGTGCGAGGGCCGTCGGGACCGGTGATCGTGAGGCTGCGCTCGGTGCCGTGGTAGGCCTCCTCGACCGAGACCTCCACCTCGGCCTCGTGGTCGGAGCCCGGGACCGGGCCCGGTCCCCAGCCGCCGCGGGTGCGACCGCCCCCTCCTCGCCCGCCGAAGATGCCCCCGAGCAGGTCCTCGATGTCGATCTCGTCACCGAAGTCGACGGCTCCGAAACCTCCCGACGTGCCGGTCGCGGACGACCAGCGGCCGCGTGCCCCTGCACCGGCGTCGGCGTAGGTTCGGGCTTGCCGCCAAGCGGCCGGATCCGTGTCAGGCGGGACGCGCCGGAAGTCCTCGCCGAAGGCGTCGTATCGCCGACGCAGCTCGGGATCCGAGAGCACGTCGTAGGCCTCGGCGATGTCCTTGAACCGTTCCTCGGCCTCGGAGCTCTTGTTGACGTCCGGATGGTTCTGGCGCGCCAGCTTGCGATAGGCGCGTTGGATGTCGGCCGGTTCGGCGTCGCGGGAGACCCCGAGGATCTCGTAGAAGTCCTTGGCCATCAGGATGCCCTGGTTGCGACCACGACCGCGGCCGGACGTAGGAGCCTGTCGTCGGGCCCGTAGCCGGGGCGCACGACCTGCGCCACGGTCCCGGGCACCAGCCCCTCACCGGAGACGGTGCCCACCGCCTCGTGCACGGCAGGGTCGAAGGCCCGGCCGTCGTCGTCGCGACGTGGGTAGCCGAGGTCGGCCAAGACGGCGAGCGCCTGCGCGAGCACGGCTCGGACCCCCTCGACCACCGAGTCGGGTTCGGACGATGCGTGCTCGAGCGCGCGCTCCAGGTTGTCCAGGACGGGCAACCAGCTGGTGGCCACGGCCGCCCGTTCCTGCTCGCGGCCACGGGCCACGTCGCGTGCGCAACGCTTGCGGAAGTTGTCCAGCTCGGCAGCCGTACGCCGCCAGGAGTCCTCCAGCTCGGCGATCTGGCGCGCCTGGTCGACAGGCTCGGGCGCGTCGTCCGCCGGGGCCTCGTCGCCCAGGGCCTCGGTCGTCGGTGCCTCGTGATCAGACATGGCAGTCAGTTGGAGGTGAACTCGGCGTCGATGACGTCGTCGTCATCGCTGTCAGCCGCCTCGCCGGAGGCGCTCGCCGACCCGGTCGACGGTCCGCCGCCACCGCGGGCCACGGAACTCAGCACCTGGCCCAGCTGGTGGAGTTCCCCCGTCAGGGCACGGAGACGGTCCACGGGCTCGTCACCCTCGACCGCCTGCCTGGCCTCCTCGACCAGCATCTCGGCACGAGCGCGGTCGTGCTCGGCCACCGACCCGCCGGCCTCCTCGAGGGACTTGCGCACCTGGTAGGCCACGGAGTCGAGCTCGTTGCGGGCATCGACCCGCTCGCGCAGGGCGGCATCCTCACCACGGTGGGTCTCGGCGTCCTTGATCATCCGGTCGACCTCCTCCTGGCTGAGGGTGGAGGTCTCGCTGATGGTCACCTGCTGCTCGGCACCGGTGTCCTTGTCGCGCGCCGAGACGTGCAGGATGCCGTTGGCGTCGATGTCGAAGGTCACCTCGATCTGGGGCACGCCGCGCGGCGCGGGACGGATGTCCTCGAGCCGGAACCGGGCCAGCACCCGGTTGTCGGCCGCTCTCTCCCGCTCCCCCTGCAGCACGACGACGTCGACGGCGGACTGGTTGTCCTCAGCGGTGCTGAAGACCTCGGTCCGCCGGGCCGGGATGGTGGTGTTGCGGTCGATGACCCTGGTCATCACCCCGCCCATCGTCTCCAGACCCAGCGACAGGGGCGTCACGTCGAGCAGCAGCACGTCCTTGACGTCGCCCTTGATGATCGCCGCCTGGACGGCCGCGCCGATGGCCACGACCTCGTCCGGGTTGACGGTCATGTTGGGATCCTTGCCGCCGGTCAGGCGACGTACGAGTGCCTGCACGGCCGGGATCCTCGTGGACCCACCCACGAGGATGACCTCGTCGATGTCGTCGGCGGTGACCTTGGCGTCTTCCATGGCCTGCTTGACCGGGCCGAGGCAGCGCTCTACGAGGTCTGCGGTGAGCTGCTCGAAGGTCGACCTCATCAGGTTGACGTTGAGGTGCTTCGGCCCGGAGGCGTCGGCGGTGACGAAGGGCAGGTTGACAGCGGTCTGGGTGACCGCCGACAGCTCCACCTTGGCCTTCTCGGCGGCCTCGAAGAGGCGCTGGAGAGCCTGGGAGTCGTCGCGGAGATCGATGCCGTTGGACTTCTTGAACTCGTCGGCCAGGTAGTCGACGATTCGTCGATCGAAGTCGTCGCCGCCGAGGTGCGTGTCTCCGGCGGTGGATCGGACCTCGACCACGCCGTCTCCGACGGTCAGGATGCTCACGTCGAACGTGCCGCCCCCGAGGTCGAAGACCAGCACGGTCTCGTTCTCGAGCTTGTCCATCCCGTAGGCGAGGGCGGCGGCCGTGGGCTCGTTGATGATCCGGAGGACTTCGAGCCCGGCGATCTTGCCGGCGTCCTTCGTGGCCTGACGCTGCGCGTCGTTGAAGTGCGCCGGGACGGTGATGACCGCCTCGGTGACCCGCTCGCCGAGGAACTTCCCGGCGTCGTCGACCAGCTTGCGGAGCACCTGCGCCGAGATCTCCTCGGGCGCGTAGAGCTTGCCGTCGACCTGGAATCGGGCCGTGCCCTCGGGGCCTTCGACGACGTCGAAGGAGACCGTGTTCATCTCGCTGCTGACCTCGTCGTACTTGTGGCCGATGAAGCGCTTCGCGGAGTAGATCGTCCCTTTCGGGTTGAGGATCGCCTGTCGCCGGGCCATCTGGCCGACCAGGCGCTCGCCGTTCTCCAAGAAGGCGACCACGGACGGCGTCGTCCGATTGCCCTCTGCGTTCGGGATGACCTGCGGCTGCCCATTTTCGGTCGCCGCGATCACCGAGTTCGTCGTTCCCAGATCGATGCCGACTGCCCTGCCCATGACCACTCCATTCGCCGGAAGCATGTGTTACGGCCATGCTTCTCGCGGGCGAGGTCTCCTGCATCCCGTGAACGGGTGATTCTTGACCGGCCGGGGTCGCCTCTGGCTAGCCCTTGGGGAAGCGGTGCCGCAGCGCCAGCACTGTCAGCTCGACTCGCGAGTGGACGTCGAGCTTGAGGTAGATGTGCTTGAGGTGCGCGTCCACGGTATGGCGGGAGACGTAGAGCTCCTCGGCGACGCTGCGGTTCGACTTGCCCTCGGAGACGCGAGCGACGACCCGCAGCTCGGCGTCGGTGAGCGAGGCCCACCCGTGGTCTGCCTCGTCCTCATCACTCGCGTCTACCCTGACCAGGGGATACCGGGGTGGCGCGGCCGCGCTGGCAGCCCCCTGGTACGCCGTCGGATCCACGTAGTGGGGGTTGTCGATCACCGTGCCGTCCAGCAGGACCAAGGGGTGGGTGTGGAGAACCTCGACGAGCATCTCGGCCCCGAACTTCTTCAGGTCGTACAGACACATGAGGATGGCGGGCACCTCCTCGACGACGTGGTTCAGGGACGACTCGTAGACGAACAGCTCGTCCCAGCCCGGGGCGCCTGGCAGCACCCACGACATCTCGCCGGCGGCTCTGAGCAGGTCGAAGTCGTCTGCGACCGCCGCGTCCACGCACTCGGCGAGGAAGGTCACCATGCCATCGACACTGAACTCCCCCGACCTCTGGTAGACGTCCGATGATCGTTCGACGTCGAGCTGAGCCGATCGTCGCGAGAAGCCCGGGCCGGGCTGCCCCACGGCCAGGTCCCTGACCAGCGCCGGCTCAACATCATCGATCAGGCACAGACACTTGTCGCCCCGCCGCAGCCCCTCCTCGAGGAAGGGGTACAGCAGCCGGTCGCGCTCGGCCGGGCCCGAGTAGAGCGCGCAGAAGTGCGTGCCTGGGCTGACAACGCCGACCCCAGGGATTCCAAGGCTCAGACCGTTCATTATGGCCACCGTTCACCGTTCCGAGGAGAGATCCCCACACTACGCGCACTCGCCACGGGTAGCCATACCGCTTCGCGCGGTCGATGTCCAGGACGAGCCGAGTCTGTGCAGGGCGCCGGGAAAACGGCCCCTGAACTGCGAAGACATCGTCCAACTTCTTCCAGCGTCAGGGGTCGTTGCCCAGTCGCCTACGGGACTGCTGTCTCGGCGTCTACTCCGGGACCTTGTCGGCGAGGAGGTCGATCTTCTCGACCTGCGGCTCGGAGAAGAGGACGCCGGTGTTCGGCCCGAGCGCCTGACCGACACCGCCGGCGAGATGGGCGTCCCGGGCTTCATCGTCGGGGAACACGTCGAACACGCCGAAGCTCGAGGGGCCGAACTGGATGGCGAACCAGGCGATGGTGCCGGGCTCCGCCATCACGATCGTCCGCGCTTTCGTGAGGAAATCTGCGAGTTCTGCTTCCTTCCCCGGTAGCGCCTCGAGGCGCACCAGGAGAGCTTTGGTCAACATCGATCGGACTCCTTCGCTGGGAGGGTGCACCGCTGCGGCACGGACGGCCGCGAGCGGCTCCACACCCGAGGATGCTTGTCACCGGCCATGATCCTCAGGAGCGAAGCCGACCAGCATCCCGTGAACGGGTGCTTTCCCGGCTGCCGTCGAGCGACGCCGGCTCCTGGTCCGCGCCGAGCTCGCCCGGAGCTCGGTCATCCGCGCGCGCCGCCGGCCTCATCGAAGCGGACGCGATTGTCCTGGATCTCATCGTGGTGGGTGCCTGCCCAGTCGATCAGACCGGTGACGGCGTCGAGCAGCGTGGCGCCCAGATCGGTCAGCGCGTACTCGACGCGCGGGGGCACCTCGGGATAGGCGGTCCTGGTCACCAGGGCGTCACGCTGCAGCTGACGCAGCGTGTGCGTCAGCATGCGCTGGGAGATCCCCGTGATGGCCGGTCTGTGGCCCGGGAGCGAGCCGGCGTCCGAGCGCGGTATCCGCGTCGAGGCCCTCAGCGTGCAGTCCGACGGCGCCCAGCTGACCGAGCTGTCCAGGCCGGCCGATCAGGGTGTGTTGGTCCCCCGGGTCGCGCAGACCTTCCCGCTGCACGCCGCCGCGAAGGCTCACGCTCGGCTGGCCGACGGTGGCCTGTCGGGACGTATCGTGCTCGTCCCCTGACGCCCGGCAGCAGTCCATGACTGCGGCGAGGTGTTAGCCTCCGACCGCCGACGAGGAGGAGCACACGATGTCTGAATCTGCGGCCGCGGCCCGCACGTGCGGTGAGCGACCGATGACCCGGAATGCGCCGGACCCGGTCGGCAATGCCGGCTGACCCGGCGAACCGACTCCGGGACCGCCGGGGCGATCTTGCTTCTGGGCCGATGATCCGCACGGCGAGCCTCCGAGGGTTCGCGTCGTTGGTCGAGGAGCTCGGCGGACAGCCCGGTCAGCTGCTGCGCCGCTTCGGGATCTCGCCGCGTACCCTGGCCTCCGACGACGGCCTGATCCCGATCACCGCTCACGACCTGATGCTCGACGCGGCCGCGGCCGCGCTCGACTGCCCGGACCTCGGTCTGCGCCTGGCCGAGCGACAGGACCTGAGCATCCTGGGCCCGCTGGCGATCGCCGTCGAGTCCTCCGCGACCGTCGCGGACGCGCTGGAGTGCGCGTCGAGGTTCATGTTCGTGCACAGTCCGGCGCTCCGGATCGGCGTCGAGCCGGACCCCCGCGGAGTGCGCGGCGTCGTGGCTGCCACCTATCGCAAGGACCTGCGCGAGTCGCCGTACTCTCCGCAGGCGATGGAGCTCGGTCTCGGTCTGTTCCATCACGTGGCCGATCTCCTCCTCGGCGGCGTGACCGGTCTTCGTTCCGTCGAGATCCCCCACGCTCCGTTGTCGCCCGTCCACCGCTACCTCGACTTCTTCCGGGTCGACGTGAAGTTCGGGGCCGCGTCCGGAGCGCTGCGCCTCGACCGGTCCGCGCTCGGCCGGGGCTTCAGCAGCGCCGACGAGACGATCCGGCGGATCGCGCTCGAGCACCTCGCCACCCACTACCCGGACCCAGGATCAGCGACCGCCCCACGCGTACGCGGTGTGATCGCGGAGCTGTTGGCGTACGGAGCGCCCGGGACCGCACAGGTCTCGCGCATCCTCGGGCTGCACCCACGCACTCTTCAACGTCGCCTTGCGCGCGAGGACACGACCTTCGAGGCGCTGCTGGACGTGGTCCGGCGTGAAGCCGCACACCGCTACATCACCACGACCGAGATGTCGCTGACCCAGGTGGCGGCGCTGTCGGGATTCAGCGAGCAGTCCTCGCTCAGCCGCGCGGTGCGGCGCTGGTACGGCACCAGCCCCCGCGACCTACGCCGCGGCGGCGCGACGACGGTGGAGAGCGGCTGATCTCCACCGCTGTCGCGCTGGGACAAGTTCTTGCCTCGTGTGAGCGTCACACTCGTCGGGTCAGCGACGAGAAGGAGAGCATCATGACCGGCACGGAGACGCGACCCGACAGCGGTGGCCTCGTCCACGGCGGGATCGAGTACGGCACGCTGAAGGGCGGCCGGTCGTGAACCGCTCCGGGGCCGTCGTCACCGGGGCGGGCCGGGGGCTGGGACGGCAGATCGCCGCACTGCTCGTCGAGCGCGGCCACACCGTGCTGGTCACCGACCTCGACGAGGCGGCCGCCCGGGCCGCCGCCGAGGAGCTGGGGCCGAACGCGGTCCCCCGGGCGCTCGACGTACGTGACGCCGCAGCCGTCGACTCCGCGTGCGAGGCGCTGCTCAGCCACGCCGACAGCCTCGACGTATGGGTGAACAACGCCGGCGTGCTCGTGAGCGGGCCGGCCTGGACGCAGACCCCGGACACGCGCCGGCTGATGCTCGAGGTCAACGCGCTCGGCACGATCAACGGCACCGTGAGCGCCATCGACGCCATGCGTGCCGGGTCCGGTGGTCACATCGTCAACATCGTCTCCCTGGCCGGCATCACCGCCGTCCCCGGCGAAGCCGTCTACGCCGCCTCCAAGCACGCAGCCATCGGCTTCAGCCTCAGCACCCTCGCGGACCTGCGGCTCGCCGGCGTCGAGGACATCGACATCTCGTGCATCTGCCCGGACGGCATCTGGACCCCGATGCTCTACGACAAGCTCGAGGACCCCGCCGCCGCCCTGTCCTTCTCCGGCAAGCTGCTCCAGCCCGAGGAGGTCGTGGCGGCGGTCGGCACGGTGCTCGACAGGCCACGACCGGTCAAGACGGTGCCCGGCTGGCGCGGGATCCAGGCGCGGCTGGCCGACGCGATCCCCCGGCTCGGGCTGAGCGCGGCGCCCGTCGTCGTGGCCCAGGGACGCCGCACCCAGAGACGGCTCCTCGCTGAGGCGCGGCGTGACCAGGACGTGAGCCGCGGGTAGGTCCTACCCCGCGGGGTACGGCGACTCGGCGAGCAGCCCGGCGAGGTGGGCCAGGTGCCGGGCCATGGTCCTGGTCGTTCCCGCGGTCGCCTCCGGGGTCGGCTCCTTGTCCTTGTAGTCCACGCCCTGCATCGCCTCGCCGACCCAGTACGTCGCCCCGCCGGCGGGAATGGTGAAGCCGACATCGCTGAGCGCCTGACAGAGCTCGGCGGTGACGTGGTGGGCGCCGTCCTCGTTGCCGACGACGCCGATGCCGGCGACCTTGTCGTAGGTCAGCAGCCGGCCGTCGTCGTCGGTCTCACCGAGCTCGGCGTCGAGTCGCTCGAGCACCATCTTGCACACCGAGGAAGGCTGGCCCAGCCAGATCGGGGTGACCAGCACGAGCACGTCCGCGGCGAGCATCCGCTCGCGCAACTGCGGCCACGCGTCGCCGTCACCCTCGTCGATACTCACTCCGAAGCGGACGTCGTGGTCGACGACCCGGACCATCTCGCCCTTCACCCCGTGGTCCAGGAGCGCCGAGAGGATCTGGGATCCGAGCAGCTCCGAGCTGGACTCGCCGGGTGAAAATTTGAGGGTGCAGTTCAGGATCAGGCAGGTCGGTGACGTCATGGCATCAGGTAACCCATGGGCGCCACCGTCATGCGCTGATCACGGTACGGCCCACCCGCAGGTGCAGGTCCTCGAGCCGGGCGAGCTGGTCGTCGGCGCGGCGGATCAGCTCATCGAGCTGCAGCGCGTCGACACGGGCGTCGTCCTCGGTGGCCGTACGCAGCAGCTGCCACCCGGCCCGCTTGGCAGCCACCGCGTCCCGCAGCGCCTCCAGCTCGAACAGGTCCGAGAGCGGCGAGCGCCGCACCAGCCGGCCGTTCGGCTTGAACCGGCCGGCGAGCTCCACCGCCCGCCCGGTCGTGGCGGCGATGCGCGAGGGAGCCGCGCCGGTCGCCACGATGATCTGCCGCAGCTGCTCCCGGTCCTCGTTCACCTCGGTCGCCAGCTGACGTACCCGGGCGGCCACATCGGTGTCGGAGTGCGAGCGGCCGACGCGCTCGAACATCGCGAGTCCGGCGCTGGAGCCGGCCCAATGGTGCTGCAGGTAGGCGTGCAACAGGTCGTCGTTCATGGCTGCTCCTTCTCTGGAGGTCAGGGTCGTAGCGGCGGGAGCTCGCTGCCCGCCTTCTCCGGGAGCCCGGAGAGGACGGCCTCGAGCGCGTCCATGGCCGAGTGCCGCGGTTGCCAACCGAGCTCAAGCTCGGCGCGGGCCGTCGACATCAGCGGCAGCTGCATGACCGCGTCCAGCAGGCTGCCGGGGACGGGCACCAGCCGCGCGCGCCAGGCACCATCGAGGCCATGGCTGGCCAGGCGGGGCGAGACCTCGACCGTTCGAGCACCCATCAGCTCGCCGAGCTCGTCGCGGCCGATCGTGCCGTCACCGGCCAGGTTGAACGCGCCCGCCACCTCGGTGGTCGCCGCCGTGGCCAGGGCCAGGGCACCACCGAAGATGCGCCGTTGCTCGCTGGCCGCCGAGCGCTGGAAGACGAAGGCGGGCCGAACTCTGACCACACGGACCTCGGGGTGGTTGCAGGCGAACGCGTCCAGGGTCCGTTCGACGTACGCCTTCTCCCGGCAGTACGCAGCAGCCGAGGCTCCGTCGGTCTCCCAGGTCTCGTCAACGGGATCGTTGTGATGCACCGGGGAGTAGGCCGCCACCGACGAGGCACACACGAGCGCCGGGACACCCGCGCGGGCCACGGCCTCGAGGACCCGGCGCGTGCCGACGGCGTTGGTCGCCCAGGTCTCCTCGGGGCGGTGCGTGGGCTGGAACTTCCAGGCGAGGTGCACGACCGCGTCGGCACCTTCCACCACCGGCTCCAGGTTGGCCGTCGACACATCGGCCACCCGCCACTCGACGGAGGCCTGGGCATAGGCGCGAGGACCGTCCGGAGCACGGCGCGCGACGGCGACGACCTCGGCCGCGCCGTCTGCGGTGAGTGCCCGGACGGCGGCGCTGCCGAGGTTTCCCGACGCACCGATGACGACCACCTTCATGTTGTCCACGCCCTCCCTGCGGCCGCTCTGGTCTGCGGTATGAGTCTCACCGGTACCCACCACGACCGGGTTCAGCACTGCCGCTCGCCCGGGTCGGATCCCCGGATCGGGGTACCGCAGGGGTGACTCGATCCAAGGAGGAACACCCATGAAGGCAGTCACCTGGCAAGGACGACGCGACATCCGGGTGGACGAGGTCCCCGATCCGCGCATCGTCGAGGACGACGACATCGTCGTCGAGATCACCTCGACGGGGCTGTGTGGTTCCGACCTGCACCTCTACGAGGTGCTCACCGGCTTCATGACCCCAGGCGACGTGGTCGGGCACGAGCCGATGGGGATCGTGACCGAGGTCGGTCCCGGGGTCCGCGAGGTGAGCGTCGGCGACCGCGTGGTGGTGCCGTTCAACATCAGCTGCGGCACCTGCTGGATGTGCCGGCGCGGCCTGCACTCGCAGTGCGAGACCACCCAGAACCGCGACCAGGGCACCGGCGCCAGCCTCTTCGGCTACAGCTCCCTCTACGGCCAGATCCCGGGTGGCCAGGCCGAGTACCTGCGTGTCCCCTTCGGCAACGAGCTGCCGATCAAGGTCCCGCACGGCCCGCCCGACGACCGCTTCCTCTTCCTCTCCGACGTCCTGCCGACCGCCTGGCAGGCGCTGCAGTACGCCGACCCCGACCCGGAGAGCACCCTGCTGGTCCTCGGCGCCGGTCCCATCGGCGACATGGTGAGCCGCTTCGCGCTCGACGCGGGCCACCGGGTCATCAGCGTGGACCGGGAGCGCGAGCGGCTCGCCCGGGTCCGGCAGCGTGGAGCCGAGACGATCGGCCTCGACTCCGGTGACATCGCCGAGCAGGTGCGCGACCGGACCGACGGACGCGGGGCGGACGCCGTGGTCGACGCCGTGGGGATGGAGGCCCACGGCTCGCCGATCGCGGAGGGGATGACCAAGCTCGTCTCCCGGATGCCGCGAGCTGCCAGCCGCCCGGTGATGCAGGCGGCCGGAATCGACCGGATGGCCGCGCTCCACACCGCCTTCGACGCCGTGCGCCGCGGCGGCACCGTCTCGATCGCCGGGGTATACGGCGGCGCGCTCGACCCGTTCCCGATGATGCAGCTCTTCGACAAGCAGGTCGGCATCCGTATGGGCCAGGCCAACGTACGCGCCTGGACCGACGACCTGATGCCGTTCCTCGAAGGCGACGACGACCCGCTCGGCGTCAACTCGTTCGCCACCCACCACCTGCCCCTGAGCGAGGCGCCGGAGGCCTACAAGTCCTTCCAGGAGAAGGCCGACGAGATGGTGAAGGTCGTCTTCAAGCCCTGAGGGAACCGCGTGCCCAGGCAACGTCGACCCGTCGACTCCAACGCGACTGCAACGGCATAGAAACCATGCTTCAACGCGGTCGTAACCATTGCGGCCGTCTTTCCTCAACCGCCCCGAAGTCAGCGTTCTCATCGGTACGCTCCGATGTCGGCTGGCGGGTAGTGGAGTGTCCGTTCCGGTCGGTCCTGACAACGGCGCGAGGGATGATATCCAGTGGCAAGGCTCGCGACCGCCTTGCTCGCAGCAACCGCCAGCGGCGCGTTCGGCTACGGATTCTGGCAGCGGCACCGTCGACATCTCGAGACGCGCAAGCTGGGCGAGGTGCGAGAGCGGACTCAAGAGCTCCAAGCCGAGGTCAGCAAACTCGTCGCGCAGGTCGAGGCATTGCACCGTGACAGTCTTACCGGCCTCCTGACGCGCGATCAGTGGGAGTCAGAAGCCGCCGTGCTGCTGGCCAGAGGACAGGCGCGAGCGATGCTGTGGATCGACCTCGATCGATTCAAGGATGTGAACTCGTCGTTCGGACATCTAGCCGGAAACGCAGTTCTCGCGGAGATCGGCAAGCGACTGCGAACGACGGATGACGGATGACGGATGACGGATGACGGATGACGGAAGCCTCGCAGGTCGATTCGGAGGCGACGAGTTCGTCATCGCTCTCCCGTACGAGCCGGCAGCAGCAGAGCTCGACCGCATCTCGGCGCAGCTGTCCACACCGATCACCATCACGACGCCCCTTGACCCGACTCCGAGGACGGTGAGCCCGACTGCATCGATCGGCGTCGCGGTGTGGTCCTCCGCGGCACCCCCTGGGGTGCGTTTCCTGTTGGACCTCGCAGACCGTGCCATGCGTGAGGCCAAAAAGACGCGCGGCTGGGTGACCATGACACACGGAGCCTGATTAGTCGTGAGTCCCGCCGTTCGGGTCGGGGGTCCAGACACCGCCGGACGCCTCCGGGCCGGTGAGGTCGTAGGTGAGCCCTCGGTGACGCTGCGGCGCCGTCCTCACCGACCAAGGAGGGCAGGAAGTCGAGGTAGAAGTTGTCGCGCAGCAGGGTGTAGCCCATCCCGCTCGCCTTGATCCGCTCCTCGGTCGCGAAGTGGTCGCGCGCGAGCGTGAATACGGCATCCGGCGCGGCGCCGAAGAAGGACGTGTAGACGACATGCTCGACCCCGGCCGCCGCGGCCGCGTCGACAAAGGTGAGGTGCTGTTCGAGGCGGTCCGCCGACTCGGAGGCCGAAACCATGAGCACGGTCTGAACGCCGTCGAGAGCCCTCACCGCGGCCTCCCTGTCGCCGTAGGTGACCGCGAACGCATCGACCCCGGGGATCTCGGGAGCCCTGGCGGTGTCACGTACGAGCAGACGGAAAGCGGCGTCGGAGCCGCCCATCGCGCGGGCGACGGCGCCACCGACGAAACCGGTGGCGCCGGTGACCGCGACGATGGGGCGGCTGGTCATCCCACTTCGTCCCGGAGCGCGGCGAGGGCCTCGTCGGCGTGGATCTCGGCCTTGAGCATCCCCTCGACGACGGCCTTGATCCGGCCGTCGGTGCCGATCGCGAAGGTCGTACGCTGCAGCGGCCCGAGCTTGCCAAGGAGGCTGGGCTTCACGCCGTAGAGCGCGGCCACCGAGCCGGCGGGGTCGGAGAGCACCGGATAGTCGAGGTCGTGGTTGGCGGCGAAGCCGGCCTGCTTCTCCACGCTGTCCTTGCTGATCCCGAGCCGGTGGGCGCCGATCGCCTCGAACTCGCCCGCGAGGTCGCGGAAGTGGCAGGCCTCCTTGGTGCACACCGGCGTCTCGGCGGCCGGGTAGAAGAAGAGCACCACGGGACCCTTCTCGATCAGTGACGAGAGGGTGACGGACGTACCGTCCTGGGCGGGGAGCGTGAAGTCGGGCGCGACGGCACCGGTCTCGAGCGGCATGGCGACAACCTACTCCGAGAGTCCATACGCCTGATCGGAATACTGGGTGCCGTCGACCTACCGCCCACTCCACGAGCCCAGATGTCTTCGAGGAGCAGGGGCTCGACGCCGCCGCGGGGGTGCGTCAGCGGATGGAGGAGTACGTCGCCGCGACCGGCCGCCGGATCCTGGAGCCGGCATTCATGGAGATCCGCCAGTCCGTCGGCCTCCCCCGCGGCCTCGACACGGAGGCCGTCGCCGCCGTCGCGGCGTACGTCGAGGAGCTCAAGGTCTCCGGGTTCGTCCGCGACGAGCTGCTCGCCAGCGGAGTGGCAGCCACGGTCGCCCCCGCGGAACCCGCGACCGCCTGAAATCCGGCGTTCCCCGACGCCGAGGACTCACCCACGGCACTATGGCGGGCATGCCAGCCAGCCCCACCCTTCCGCTCGGGGTGCGCATCGGCTACGGCTCCGGGTCCGTGGCCACCGGAACGTTCGGCACGATCCCGGGCCTGATGCTGCTCCCCTACCTGACCGACACCCTCGGGATCGCCGCCCTGGCGGCCGGGTTCATCGTGTTCGCGCCGAAGGCGTGGGATGTCGTGCTGAACCCGATCGCGGGCAGGATCAGTGACCGGACGGTGGACCCGCGGGGGCCACGGCGGCCGTGGCTGCGCCGGGCCGGGATCGCGCTGGCGCTGACGTTCGCGCTGCTCTTCGCGGCGCCGTCGATGGCGACCGGGCTCGAGGCGGTGTGGGTGCTGATCCTGTTCCTGGCCTGCGCGACGGCGTACGCGTTCTTCCAGGTCCCCTACGTCGCCGTGCCCACCGAGCTGACCGAGTCCTATGACGAGCGCACCCGGCTGATGACGTGGCGGGTCGCGATCCTGGCGCTCACCATCCTGCTCGCCGGCGCGACCGCGCCGATGATCCGTGACGCCGTCGGAGGCCGCGACGGCTACCGGGTGATGGGCGTGGTGATGGCGGTCCTCATCCTGGCCGGCGTTCTCAGTGCGTACGCCGGCACCCGCCCGGCGCCGGTCCACACCGTCCAGCCGGGGGCGGGCAGCCTGCGCGACCAGCTGCGGATCGTCGCGGCCGCGCCCGACTTCCGCGGGCTGCTCATCACGTTCGTGATCCAGGCCGTCGCGTTCGGGGCGATGCTGGCCGGCGTCGACTACCTGGCCGGCGACGTGATCGGCCGCGACGGTGCGGCGACCGTCCTGTTCGTCTGCTTCGTCGGCCCGGCGCTGCTGCTCACCCCGGCATGGGCGGCGCTCGGTGCCAGGATCGGCAAGAAGAACGGGTACGTCGCCGCCTCGGTCGTCCTCGCCGTCGGCGCGCTCCTCGCCGCCACCGCCCAGACCGCGCCGGTGGCCCTGGTCTATGCCGCGGTGGTGCTCGTCGGCGTCGGTTACGCCGGGTGCCAGGTCTTCCCGATGGCGATGCTCCCCGACGCCGCAGCGGTCGACGCCCGGCGCAGCGGGTCGAGCCGGATCGGCGTCTACACCGGCGTCTGGACCGCCGGCGAGACCCTCGGGCTCGCGCTCGGGCCCGGCGTCTACGCCGCGGTGCTGGCGATCGGCGGCTACCGCTCCTCGACCGGCGCCGACGTCGCCCAGCCCGACTCGGCCCTGACCGCGATCGCGCTCGGCTTCTCGCTTCTGCCCGCGCTCCTGGTCCTCCTCAGCCTGTTGTGGCTGAGGAGCTACTCACTCACCGCCGACGACGTGGACGGCGACGTGGAAGGAACCGTGCCCGCATGACCGACGCCCTGACCCGGCTCCGCGAGATGCAGACCGCCGACCTGCCGGTGCACGGTGGCCGCACGCTCGCCTACGTCTACGACTCCGGCCTGCCCGACATCGACCGGATCGGCCGCGAGGCGGTGGCGGCCTACGCCGGCTCGAACGGCCTGGACCCGACCGCGTTCCCCAGCCTGCTCAAGATGGAGACGGAGGTCGTCGGCATGGCCGCCGACCTCCTCGATGCACCCGAGACGGTGGTCGGCACGGTCACCTCCGGCGGCACCGAGTCGGTGCTGCTCGCGGTGCAGGCCGCGCGCGACGCCCATCCCGGGATCGACCGGCCGCGGATGGTGCTCCCCACGACGGCGCACGCCGCGTTCCACAAGGCCGCGCACTACTTCGGCGTCGAGCCGGTGCTGGTGCCGGTCGGAGCCGACTTCAGGGCGGACCCGGCGGCGATGGCCGCGGCGATCGACGAGCGCACCGTGCTGGTCGTCGCCTCGGCGCCGTCCTACGCGCACGGGGTCGTCGACCCGGTCACCGCGATCGCGGCGGCCGCGGCAGAGCGCGGGATCCGCTGCCACGTCGACGCCTGCATCGGTGGCTGGGTGCTGCCCTACGCCGCGCGGCTGGGGCGGGACGTACCGGCCTGGACGTTCGCGGTCGAGGGCGTCACCTCGATCTCCGTCGACCTGCACAAGTACGCCTACGCCCCCAAGGGCACCTCGGTGCTGCTGCACCGCGCCCCGGAGCTGCGGCGCCCCCAGTTCTTCGCCTCGGCGGCCTGGCCGGGCTACACCATGCTCAACTCCACGATGCAGTCGACGAAGTCGGGCGGGCCGCTCGCCGGCGCCTGGGCGGTGTTGAGCTCGTTGGGCGACGACGGCTACGAGCGGCTCGCCCGCGACGTCTTCGCGGCGGTGGAAGGGATCCGCGCCGGCGTCGGCGAGATGAAGGAGCTCGAGGTGGTCGGCACCCCCGACTCCACGCTGATCGCGCTCGCCACCGACGCGAGCTGCGACCCGTTCACGGTCTGCGACGAGATGGCCGCCCGCGGCTGGTACGTCCAGCCGCAGATGTCCTACGCCGGCTCCCCCACCACGATCCACCTGTCGGTGAGCGCCGCGACGCTTCCGCACGTGGCGGAGCTGCTCGAGGCGCTCGCCGAGGCGGTCGCGGCGGCGGTCGCCGCGGGCCCGGTCGCCGTGGATCCCGCCGTCGCGGCGTTCATCGCGGACCTCGACCCGCTCGCCCTCTCCGACGACGACTTCGACGGGCTACTGCTCGCCGCCGGGCTCATCGGCACCGGCGGCGAGCAGGACGAGCTGGCACTCCCGCAGCGGATGGCCGAGGTCAATGCGATGCTCGACCTGGCCTCCGCCGCGATGCGCGAAGCGCTGCTCGTCGCCTTCCTCGACCGGTTGACCCGGCCTAGGCGGCGGCGTTGAGGCGGCGCTTCCTCCGGGCGAGCAACAGGAAAACGCTGAGCACGACCGCGGCGATGATGCCGCTGCGGACCTGAACGTCCCGGGACCGGGCCGCCACCTGCGTACGCTCCTTCACCTCGTGGACCTTCTCCTTCCCGCGCGTCTTCACATCCAGGCGCGCGGCGAGCTCGTCGAGGGTGTCGGCCATCTCGTGTCGGGTGGCGTCCAGCTGGGCCTCGACGGCGGTGATGTCGTCGGCGTCGCCGGTCTCGGCGGGCCGGGGCACGTGGTTCGTCATGGCATCGTCCTCCTCGCGGTGCGGTCCTCGGGGCGGCTGTGGTGCCGGACGGCCTCCACGTCCCGCTTGAGGTTCTCGGTGGCGCGTTCGGGCTTCATCGGGACTCCCTCGGAGACCTGCTTCTTCCCGAACAGGGCGACGCCGCCGGCGATGATCAGGAGCACGACTCCGACCAGCAGCGCGGCCAGCCAGGCGTCCATGACCAGTGCCAGGGCGAGGATCGCGGTGGCGATCAGGACACCGAGGCCGTACAGCGCCACCAGGCCGGCGGCGCCGAACGCCCCGGCCCCCTTACCGGTGTGCTTGGCCTTCTCCGTCAGCTCGATGCGGGCGAGCTCGAGCTCACCCCGCACGAGGGTGGACATCTCCGTGGAGAGTCGCGAGACCAGCTCACCCATCGAGGCATCGGTCTGCTGATGATGAACCGTCACGACTCCCACCCCCGCGGCACGTCGGTCACCGGGTCCGAAGCGGGGCTCGGGCCGCCCGGCACCGTCTGCGGGTTTGGGGCCGACGTCGAGGTAGAGGCCGAGGACGACGTGGTGTCGCCGGGCATCTTGTCCTGGATGGTCTGCCGAGCGGTCTCGGCCTTCTCCTTGGCCACGTAGCCCGCGCGGTGTGCCTTCTCCTGTACCCGCGGGTCGTGCCACAGCTCCTGCGCCTTGGCGGCGATGGCGTCGTAACGCTCGCGGCCGGCGCGAGCGCCGAGGACATAGCCGAGACCGAAGGCGGCCAGCAACGCTGGTTTCTTGAACATGTGATCCTCCTCCATCGCTGTACACCTGGCCGGTACCCAGGTGGCGGGAAGATAAACAGGCCCTCAGCGACACGGGCTGAAGGCTCGCTCCTTCCCCGCCGCGTCATTGCTCCCGCGCACGTGGACGACGGTGCCCCGAGGTTGCAGCGCCGCCGCGTCCAGGAGGGACCGCACGAGGCCGAGCATCCGGAGGTTGTCGGACTGCACGTCTCCGGTGAGGACGTCGATGCCGCGGCGGCTCGCCAGGCACGCCAGCTCGCGCAGCATCCGCGCCCCGAGACCACGGCCCTGCCAGGCGTCCTCCACGAGCACCGCCACCTCCGCGGCGGCCGGCTCCTCGGCGCAGCGGTGGTAGCGGGCCACCGCGATCACCTCCCCGCCCGAGATCGCGACCAGGGCGTCGTGGTCGCGGTGGTCGACGTCGACCAGATAGCGCCGGAGCTTGAGCGAGAGCCGCCGGACCGGGGCATGGAAGCGGCGGTAGATCGTCTCCTCCGACAGACGCGACCACATCCGCTCGAAGGCGACCAGATCGTCGGGCCGCACCGGTCGGGTGGCGACCGCAGGAGAAGCGACAAGGAGTTCTGAGTTCATATTTCGAACTCTCCGCCCGGAATGCTGAGTTCGTCAAATGAATTCAGCGTCGTACGCTGGTCCAGTGATCACGGATGAGATCGACCGCACCCGATGCTCGGTGGCCGGCACCCTTGCGGTGGTCGGCGAGAAGTGGAGCCTGCTCGTGCTCCGCGAGGCCTTCCTGGGCGTACGCCGCTTCGCCAACCTCCAGCAGAACCTGGACGTCTCACGCGCGGTGCTCACCGACCGGCTGAACACCTTGGTCGACCAGGGCGTTCTCTCCCGCGTGCCCTACCACGCCGAGGGCAAGCGCCAGCGGCACGAGTACCGGCTGACCCAGAAGGGTCTCGACCTCTACCCGACGCTGGTCGCCATGATGGAGTGGGGGGACCGCTACGTCGCCGACGCCCGCGGGTCCGCCCTCACCCTCGAGCACCGCGACTGCGGCGGCGAGGTGCACCTGTCCCTGACCTGCGAGGACGGGCACCGGCTCGGCGGCGCGCGGGAGGTACGACCCGTCCCGCTACCGGAGGCTTCCCGCTAGCGCGGACTCGTCGGCGGGCTCGCCCGCGAGCCGGTCGGTCCACTCCCGCATCACCGCGGGGTCGGTCGGGCGGGTGAGCAGGCTGACCAGGACGTACGCCACGGCGCTGACGACCAGGCCCGCGTAGACGGGATCGTTGGCGAGCACGTCGCCGACGATCGCCATCGTGCCCAGCGTCGCGACGGTGCCGGACGCCATCGCCGCCACCGCCCCCGCACCCGTTCCGCGACGCCACAGGAAGCCACCCAGGATCGGCACCAGCAGCCCGCCGACGAGGATGTCGTAGGCGATGGTCAGCGCGGAGACGACGTCGGTGAGCAGCGTCGAGATGACGACGACGGCGATGCCGATCGCGACGACGTAGATCCGGTTGGAGCGGACGTCGTGCTCGGGGTTCTCGGCCTCGTCCTGGACCTGCGCCAGAGTACGTCCGACCAGGCGGGCGAGCAGCGGCTGCACATCGGTGCGGGCCACCGTCGCGGTGGCGATCAGGGCGCCCGAGGCGGTCGACATCATCGCGGCGACCGCCGCGGCGAGCACCAGGCCGCTGACGCCGATCGGGAGGATCGACTCGGCGATGGTGGCGTAGACGTCGTTGCGGTCATCGACGGTCATGAAGGTGGAGGCCGCGGTGCCGATCAGCGCGCCGGCCACACCGTAGAGCAGGCAGTAGACACCGGCCGCGGTGCCGCCCCAGCGGGCCACCTGCGGGGAGCGGGCGGTGAAGACCCGCTGCCAGATGTCCTGCCCGATCAGCATGCCGAAGGTGTAGACGACGATGTAGGTGATGATCGTCCCGGTGCCGATGGCGCCGAGGTCGAAGACGGAGTCGCCGGCACGCTCCTTGATCCCGTCGAAGCCGCCGGCGTGGTTCCAGGTGAAGGGCAGGAGCAGGAAGAAGACGCCGATGGTCTTGAGCGCGAACTGCACCATGTCGGTCAGGGTGATCGACCACATCCCGCCGATGGCGGAGTAGATCACCACGATGGCGCCGCCGATCAGCACCGAGACGGCGCGGTCGGTGCCGAAGAGGACGTTGAACACGGTCGCGTACGCCATCGTGGAGGTGACCGCGAGCATCAGCGTGTAGGCCACCATGACCAGCCCCGAGGCGGCGGTCGCACCGACGCCGTAGCGCAGCTCGAGCATCTGGGCCACGGTGTAGATCCGCAGCCGCTGGATCCTGCCGGCGAAGAAGAGGCTCAGCGCGAGCACGCCGAAGGCGATCGCCGCCACCAGCCATGCTCCGGAGAGGCCGTACTCGTAGCCGAGCGCGACCCCGCCGACGGTCGAGGCGCCGCCGAGGACGAGCGCGGACATGGTGCCGGTGTAGAGCACCGGGCCGAGGCGGCGGCCGGCGACGAGGAAGTCGGAGCTGTCCTTCGTCCGGGACTTGCCCCACCAGCCGAAGGCGACCATGGCGGCGAGGTAGATGACGATGATGGCGAGATCCATGTGGGGGCTCCCAGTCGGGTAGGCGGAGTCAGCAGGGTGGGGTCAGGTGGCGGAGAACATGCGGAGGGTTGTCGGAAGGACCACCACGGCGGGTCCACTCGTGGTGAAGGTGCTCGCGACGATCTCGCCGACGGTCTCGGGGGTCGCGGCGTGCACGGGGATGCCGAACGCCTCGGCAAGACGGACGAAGTCGGGCCTGGCGAGCTCGGTGGCGGTGGCCGCGCCGAACGCGCCGGTCATGTACTCGCGCAGGATCCCGTAGCCGCCGTCGTCGATCACCAGCCAGGTGACCTCCGCGTCGTGCTGGCGGGCGGTGGCGAGCTCGGCGATGGAGTACATCGCGCCGCCGTCGCCGGTGACCGCGAACGTACGCCGCCCGGTCCCGAGCGCGGCGCCGATCGCTGCCGGGAACCCGAACCCGAGGCCACCGGAGGCCTGCGCGGTGTGGAAGCCGCCGCTGCGGGGGTCCCAGGCCGACCAGGCCCAGTACGCCGCGATGGTCATGTCCCAGAAGGTCTCGGCGCCGTCGGGCACGGCCGCACGCAGGTCGGCGAGAAGCCGCTGCTCGGCGGCGAGGTCCTGGGCGTCGAGCCGGTCCTGGACCCGGGTACGAAGGTCGGCGGCGACGCTCGCTCCGGACCTCCTCGGGCCCGGCGGGGAGCCCTGCACGGAGCCCTGCACGGAGCCCTGCACGGGAAGCGCCGCGGCGAGGTCGGTCAGAGCCGCCCCGGCGTCGGCGTGGACGCCGAGCACGTCGTGGTTGGAGCCGAGCACCCTCGCCTCGGCGTCGACCTGGATCACCCGGCCGCGTGGGGCGAAGGTGCCGTAGTTGCTGGTCACCTCGCCGAAGGAGGTGCCGATCGCGAGCAGGACGTCGGCGTCCTCGAGCAGGTCGGTGGTGTACCGGTCCTCGATCCACGCGCCGGCGCTCAGCGGGTGCGCGAGCGGGATCGAGCCGTTGCCGCCGGCGGTCGAGACAACCGGCGCGTCGAGGATCTCGGCGAGGGCGACCAGCGCCGCCGGGGCGCCGGCGGAGCGGCGTACGCCTCCCCCGGCGAGGATCACCGGCCGCTCGGCCGCGGCGAGCAGACGGGCCGCCTCCGCGGTGATCTCCGGCCGGGGCCGCCGGGGCGCGCGCACCCCGGCCTCCAGGCCCGTCACGGGCGGCACGGTGACCTCATCGAGGAGCACGTCCTGCGGGATCTCGACCCAGACCGGTCCGGCCGGGGCCGCCTGGGCGGTGGCCCAGGCGTCGGCGAGGACGCCCGGGATCGCGGCCGCGTCGCGGACCACGGCGGTCGACCTGGTGACGTTGCGGGCGCTGGCCTGCTGGTCGTCGAGCTGGTGCAGGTAGCCCTTGCGGGCGCCGCCGAGCCCGTCCCGCGGGATCTGGCTGGTGATCATCAGGATCGGAACGCAAGCGGCGTACGCCTCCTGGAGGGCGCCCAGCGCCGTGAGCGCCCCGGGTCCGGTGGAGCAGAACACGACCCCGACCTCGCCGGTGGTCCGGGCATAGCCGTCGGCCGCGAAGACCGAGTTGTTCTCGACCCGCGAGGAGACGAAGCTGAGGTCGCTGCGCCGGATGGCGTCGAAGAGACCGAGCGCGTGCTGCCCCGGGATGCCGAACACATGGGTCGCGCCGAGCGCGGTCAGGCTCTCGACGGTGACGTCACCGCCGTTGCGTCCCGTCATGCCTGACCCGAGTGGCGCATCGCGAGCAGCGAGACCAGGTCGTAGGCCACATGCGAGGCCGCGACACCGGTCAGCTCGGCGTGGTCGTACGCCGGGGCCACCTCGACCACGTCGGCGCCGATCAGGTTCAGGCCCACGAAGCCGCGCAGGATCTCCAGCAGCTCCCGCGAGGTGAGCCCGCCTGCCTCGGGGGTGCCGGTGCCGGGAGCATGCGCCGGGTCGAGGACGTCGATGTCGACCGAGACGTAGACGGGCCGGTCGCCGACCCGCTTCCGGATCTTCTCGACCACCTCGTCGACGCCCTGGCGGAAGACGTCGGAGGAGGTGACGATCCCGAAGCCGAAGCGACGGTCGTCCTCGAGGTCCTTCTTGCCGTAGAGGGGGCCGCGGGTGCCGACGTGGCACAGCGCCTCGGTGTCGAGGATGCCCTCCTCCACCGCCCGCCGGAACGGGGTGCCGTGGGTGTACTCGGCACCGAAGTAGGTGTCCCAGGTGTCCAGGTGGGCGTCGAAGTGGACCAGCGCGACCGGCCCGTGCCGCTCAGCGGCGGCGCGGAGCAGCGGCAGCGCGATGGTGTGGTCGCCACCGATCGTGACCAGGCGGGTCCCGCCGGCCGTGAGCTCGAGCGCCGAAGCCTGCACCGTGTCCAGCGCCTCGTTGATGTGGAACGGGTTGGCCGCGATGTCCCCCGCGTCGACCACCTGGGCCGAGGCGAACGGCGAGACGTCGAGCGCCGGGTTGTAGGGACGCAGCAGGCGCGAGGACTCCCGCACGTGCGACGGGCCGAAGCGGGCACCGGGCCGATAGGAGACGCCGGTGTCGAACGGGACTCCGACGACCGCGATGTCGGCGTGCTCCACCTCGTCGAGGCGGGGCAGCCGCGCGAACGTCGCGAAGCCGGCGTAGCGGGGGTTCTTGGAGGCGTCGAGGGGCCCGATGGGCATGGGTGGTTCTCCTAGCGGTGTGGCAGGTGTGGCGGGGTGGATCAGGTCAGCCGATGGCGGGGGCGGCGGTCGCGGGACCGTCGTCGACCGAGGTGACCGGGGTGTTCGCGGCTGCCGCGGTCGGCACCAGCCGGGGCCCGTCGGGGCCGTAGGCGTCGAGCGGCTCGGGGAAGGCGAAGAGCAGGCCCAGGTAGAGCAGCGTGCCGAGCCCCATCCCGAGCGGGATGGAGATGTCGACCCCGCCGGGGACCAGCGAGGCGAGCGGGCCGACGAACTGGCCAGGCAGGTTGACGAAGGTGAGCGTGACGGCCGCCGCGATCAGCCAGGCGGCCAGACCGCGCCAGTTCCAGCCGTGGGCGAACCAGTAGCGGCCGCCGCGCTGGCGGCGATTGAAGACCTGCAGCGAGTCGGAGTCGTACCAGCCGCGCCGGACGTACCAGCCGATCATCATCACCATCATCCAGGGGACGGTGCAGCTGATGATGAGGACGGCGAAGGCGGAGATGCTGGAGACGACGTCGAAGACGAACCGGCCGATGAAGATGACGCCGATCGCGAAGACCCCGATCAGCACCGTGGACTGGACGCGGTTGAAGCGCGGGAAGACGCTGGAGAAGTCCAGGCCGGTGCCGTAGAGCGCGGTGGTCCCGGTCGACATGCCGCCGATCAGGGCGATCAGCGCGACCGGGGCGAAGTACCAGCCCGGCGCGATCGCGAGCAGGCCGGAGGCGTACGCGCCGGTCTCGAAGATCTCCGGCTCCCGGGTGGCGATGATCGTCATCGTGACCAGGCCGAAGCAGAACGGTACGAGGGTGGCGATCTGTGCCAGGAAGGCGGCGGCCATCGAGGACCGACCCGGCGTCTCGCGCGGGATGTAGCGGGCCCAGTCGCCCAGGAAGGCACCGAAGCTGACCGGGTTGGACATCACGATCAGGGCGGAGCCGACGAAGGCCGCCCAGAAGCCGGGCTGGCCGAACGCCTCCGAGCCGGAGCCGAACGCGCCGGCGTAGCCGGGGTCGAAGTCTCCCGCGAAGGCCATGATGCCGAGCAGGAAGAGCAGGGTCGCGGCGACGACGGCGATCTTGTTGACCAGCAGCATGAACCGGAACCCGTAGATGCACACGATCAGGACGAGCACGGCGAAGAGGCCGTAGGCCAGCGCCAGGGTCAGATCGTTCTCCGGCAGCCCGACCGCGCGGTGGGCACCGCCGACGAGTACGTCACCCGAGCTCCACACCGAGATCGAGAAGAACGCGAGCGCGGTGAGCAGGGAGAGGAACGAGCCGACGATCCGGCCGTGCACACCGAGGTGGGCCGAGGAGCTGACCGAGTTGCTGGTGCCGTTGCGCGGGCCGAACAGGGCCATCGGGGCGAGGACCACGGCGCCGAGCAGCAGCCCGAGGAGCGTGGCCATCAGGCCGTGGGCGAAGGAGAGCCCGAACAGGATCGGGAAGCTGCCCAGCACCACGGTGGCGATGGTGTTGGCGCCACCGAAGGTGAGCCGGAACAGGTCGAGCGGCCGGGCGCTGCGCTCGGGGTCGGGGATCGGCTCGACGCCGTGCTGCTCGACCTCGGTGACCTTCGGCGGCTGCGGCTGAGCGCTCATCAGGCGCCCTGGCCCGGCTGGGCGGAGAGGTGCTCGTGCACGGCGAGGAGCTCGCCGTCGATGAGACGGAAGACGATCGTCTCGCGCTCGCGGGTGGTCTCGGCCGGTCCGGTCGTCGAGGTCGTGGTGAGGACGTCGTGGCTGAAGACCGCGGTGTCACCGTGGACCTGGACGAGACGGGCGCTGCTCCGGCAGGACTCGACCCGCCAGCCCTCGGCGACCCAGGCGGCCCAGAGGCGCTGGTAGGCGGCGCGGTCGTCGAGGCGTCGAGGCTCGGTGTGGAAGACGAAGCTGGCCTCGGGGGCGAAGCAGGCGAAGTAGGCCGCGGTGTCGGTCGCGGCGAAGGCGGCGACGAGCCGGTCGGCCGCCTCGAGGACGTTCGACTCGGTCAGCGTGGCTGATGGGGCGGTGATCGTGGACACCGGGCCTCCTGGATCTGTGGGTCGGCCGAGATCTGCGTCACCTTAGGAGCATCCGGAGCACCCCCGCAATCGTTTCGTTCTTAACCTGGCCGTAATAGCTGTCGATATGTCGGCGATGCCTGGAAGATCCGTCATAATCGGATCAGATCCCCACCCCAGAGGATCGTTTCGACCCTGGAGACGCGCCCAAAAAATGTCGAACGAAATCACGCCCGGTGTCCTCGACGGCACCGACGAGGCGATCCTCGTCCTGCTCGAGCAGGACGGCCGCCTCACTCACCGCGAGATCGCCGCCCAGGTCGGTCTCTCCCGATCAGCGGCGGCCACCCGGGTCCAGCGGCTGCTGAGCGAGGGGCACATCGACGTCCGGGGCGTCGTCCACCCGGCCGTCCTCGGGCACGACGTGCTCGCCCACGTCTCGGTCACCGTGAACGACTCCGCGACCCAGGTCGCCCATGCGGCCGCGGCGCGCGAGGACACCACCCTGGTCTCGATGACCAGCGGCCACCACGCCCTGGTGCTGGAGCTCCGCGCGAAGGACATCGGTCGGATCGACGACGCCCTCGCCGAGGTGCGCACGATCGACGGCATCGTCACCACCGAGACCCTGCTCTACACCGAGGTGATCCGCGACGTGGCCGCCCCGGTGGGCCCCGCGCCCGCCGTCGGCTCGCTCGACGAGACCGACTACGCCCTGCTGCGCGCGTTGCAGACCAACGGCCGCGCCTCCTACGTCGACCTCGCCGCGAGCATCGGCCTCTCCCCCGCCGGCACGCGCCGGCGCGTGGTCCGCCTGCTCGACGGCAACGTGGTCCGGGTCGGCGCTGTCGTACGCCACTCGGGTCAGGAGCGGCGTACGGCGACCGGGATCGGGCTCCGCCTCGACGGCGCCGCCCACCGCCCGATCGCCGAGCAGCTCGCCCAGCTCCCGGCGGTCACCTTCGTGGCCCGGACGCTGGGACGCTTCGACGCCCTGCTCACCGTCACCACCGCCACCTCCGGCGACCTCGTCGGCGTCCTCGACCACATCCGTGAGCTGGACGGCGTCCGTGAGGCCGAGACCTGGAGCCACCTCCGGTTCGTCAAGGAGACGTACGCCTCGCTGCGTCTGGGGGCCGGCCTCGAATCGTGAGGCTCGCCGCCCCGCCGACGCGGTCGTCTGCCAGGGCGTGGTCCGGCTGGGTATCCCCGAGACCCTGGTCAGCTCCGGCATCGAGGACCGGGGCGTCGACGGCCGCCGCTGCCTCTCCGAGCAGTTCGCCGAGGACCACGCCTGGCACTCCCCCGGGAAGTTCCGTGCGTACGTCGCGAAGCAGACCAAGGCACTGCTGAGGGCGGGCCTGATCACCGAGCCCGAGAAGGAGGCGCTGCAGGAGCCGCCGCCCGGACCGACATCGGTCGGCCAGCACCTACATCGGGCCGACCGCTGGTCTGATCAGCGGTCGGCCAAGGTGCTGATGGCGGTGACCACCCCGCGGGCATCTCGCACCTGTGCCCCACCGCGGAGACCGCCCTCCTCGGCCACAACGGTGAGGGTCTGTGGCCCGACCATCGGGGCAACGAGGCGATAGGAAAAGGTCCGTCCGACCAGGCCCGTCCCGGCGCGCCGCTGCAGCTCCCCCATCATCAGCGCCTGCAGCGGACCGTGCACGACCAGATCGTCGTAACCCTCTTCGCGCACCCAGTTGTGGTCGTAGTGGATCCGGTGGGCGTTGTAGGTGAGGGCGGAGAAGCGGAAGAGGAAGACCTCATCGACGGCCAGGTCGAGGCGGGCCTCACGCTCGGGCATCTCCTCACCCTCCCGCTCCGGGAGCGATCCGGACCCGGCGCCGCGGTAGACGATGTCGTTCTCGTCGACGATCAGCACCTCCCCGGACTGGGAGATCTCGTGACGCACGGTGACGAAGGTGAGCGGGCCGGTGCTGCCCTGCTTCTGCTTCGAGGCCACGACTCGGGTGACCCGGGTGGCGGATTCACCCAGGCGCAGCAGCCCATGGGTCGTGACCCGACCGCCGGCGAACATCCGGCGTCGGCCCGGACCGGGCGGCGCCGGGATCCCGCTGGTGGGGTGCCCGTCAGGACCCAGGTCGCTCTGCCGGCGCCGCTCGAGCAGATGGATCCAGTGCCACAGCGGCGGCAAGGTCTCGGTCGGAATGTCGGTCTCGAGGAGGTTGGCGAGCGCCTCGGCAGGCTGTGGGGCGATCACCTCGGTGAGGGTCACGCTCTCCGCGGTTCGGTCGGTCATCGGTGGTCTCCTGCTCTGCTCATGATGCGCTGGGCGCGGGCGATGACCGGTGCGTCGACCATCTGACCGTCAACGCGGGCGGCCCCGGTGGTGCCCGCCTCCAGGACTCGCCGTGCCCAGGCGACGTCGTCGCGGCTGGGGCCCATCGCCGCGTTGACGGCGGCGACCTGGCGGGGGTGGATGCACAGCTTGCCGGTGAACCCGAGTGCGCGCGCCTGCGTGGCGTCGTCGCGGGTGATCTCGTCGTCGTCGAGGTCGGTGGTCACGCTGTCGACCGGACCCGCGACCCTGGCGGCGCGGGAGGCGACCACGATGGCGGAACGGGCGTGAAGCAGCGCCTGCGGCTGCGGCGCCGCGTCGATGTCGACGGCGAAGTCCAGGTGCCCGAAGGCAAGTCGCCGTACGCCGGGCGCAGCCGCGAGATCCACGGCCCGGAGCAGTCCGAGTGCGGTCTCCAGCTGCGGGACCAGGGCGACGTCGGGCCCCAGCCGCTCGCGCAGGCCGGCAATCGCCTCGACCGACTCTGCCATGGGCAGCAGCACCGCGCGCAGACCGGGCAGGCCGGCGATCGCGGCGACGTCGTCGTCATGGTGGTCGCTGTCGGCGGCGTTGACCCGCACCGCGGCGGCCCCGTCACCGACCATCCAGGTCGCGGCAGCTCGACGGGCCGCGTCCTTCTCCTCGGCCGGCACCGCGTCCTCGAGATCGAGGATCACCATGTCGGCGCCGCTGGCCACGGCCTTGGCGAAGCGCTCGGGCCGGGTCGCGGGCACGAAGAGCCACGACCGTGCCACGTTCGGGTCCATCGGGCTCACCGGTACCAGTCCTTCCCACGCTTGACCAGCTGCTTGGCGATCACGTTGCGCTGGATCTCGTTGGTGCCCTCACCGACGATCATCAGCGGCGCATCACGGAAGTAGCGCTCGACGTCGAACTCTGTGGAATAGCCGTAGCCGCCGTGGATCCGGACCGCGTCCAGGGCGATCTCCATCGCGGTCTCCGACGCCAGCAGCTTGGCCATGCCGGCTTCCATGTCGGCGCGCTCGCCGGCGTCGTACTTGCGGGCAGCGTGCAGGGTCAGTTGGCGGGCAGCGGCCAGCTTGGTCGCCATCTCGGCGAGGTAGTTGCCGATCGACTGATGCTTCCAGATCGGCACTCCGAAGCTCTCGCGCACCTGCGAGTAGGCCAACGCGTCCTCGAGAGCGGCGCGGCCGACACCGAGCGCTCGGCCGGCCACCTGGAGGCGGCCGATCTCGAGGCCGCGCATCATCTGAGCGAACCCCTGGCCCTCCCGATCCCCGAGCAGCTGCTCCTCGGGCACTCTCAGGTCCTCGAAGACCAGCTCGCAGCTCTCGACACCCTTGTAGCCCAGCTTGGGCAGGTCACGGCTCACCGTCAGGCCGCCGCTGTCGTCGGCGTCGGTGTCCTTCTCCACCAAGAGGATGGAGACGCCCTTGTGCCGGGGCTCGGCATGCGGGTTGGTCTTGCACAGGAGCGCAACCAGGCCGGACTTGCGGGCGTTGGAGATCCAGGTCTTCGACCCGTTGACGACGAACTCCGAGCCCTCGCGACGGGCCACGGTACGCATCGCCTGCAGGTCCGATCCGCCGCCGGGTTCGGTGAGCGCCATCGTCGCACGGAGCTCACCTGTGGCCATCCGGGGCAGATACTTCTCCTGCTGGGCGGGTGTGCCGTAGTCCTGCAGCAGCTTGGCGACGACCGAGTGGCCCCCCATGGCACCGGCGAGGCTCATCCACCCCCGGGAGAGCTCCTCGGTCACCCGCACGTAACAGGGGGCGCTGACCCGGGCATCGCCCCAGGGCTCGCCGATCGCCAGACCGTAGATTCCCATCTGCTTCATCGACTCGATGAGCTTCTCGGGGTAGGTGTTGGTGTGCTCGAGCTCCTGCACGACGGGTTTGACCTCACGGTCGACGAACTCGCGCACGAGCTCGACGATCTCGAGCTCCTCCTCACTCATCCCGTCGGCACCTGCGGTGCTCAGCTGGTCGCTCATGGAGTCTCCTCGAGTTCTTCGTGGTGGTGGTCTTGATCGGTAGTCAAGTTGCGCCTCAGGATCTCGGCGGCGCCGTCCCAGGTGATGTCGGTGGCGCTCACGTCGCTGCCGGCCAGGCAGATGGCCAGCTTCTCCCCCATCTCCTCCGGCGTCGGTGGACGCTGCGGAGACCCGGGCGGATACTGCAACCGCGCCTCGTGGCGTTCGTCGCCGACGTGGACGACGACGCGCACCTCGCCGGCCAGCAGCCAGTCACCGGAGTCGTCCACGATGGTGTCGACCAGCTCGACGAGGCGGCGGGCCTCGGGGCGGCGGACCGCCGCGTCGGAGAACTCGGCGAAGCCGTGCTGTTGGTCGAGCACCGCTGTGGCGACGGCGTACTCCAGGGAGAACTTGCCCTGCAGTCCGGTCTCGGGTCGGTGATGGATGAGCGGGTGGACGGTGGCCGCGGGGGTGTGCACCTCGACCCGGCGTACGTCGGCAGGGTCCAGGTCGACACCGGACAGGGCCTGACGCAGAGCGGTGATCGGTCGCTGCAGCGCATAGCAGGCCGGGTAGATCTTGATCGCCAGGCCGCCCGGCACGGCGGGCCCCGAGCAGTCGACGGCGGTCGCATCACCCCCGAGCAGCTCGATCCAGGCGTCGACGGCGGAGGGGTCGGCACTGGCGCCTGCCGCAGCGAGCTCGGCCGCGCGGATCCCGGCGTCGGCGGCGAGTCCCACCTGGAGCGACTTGCCGTCGGTGCCGAAGGCCCGCTGCACACCGCCCGCCGCGGGGACGGCCAGCGCCATCGCTCGAGCCAGCCCCTGGGCGTCCAGCCCACGAGCCGTGCCGGCGACCACGGCCGCGGCGAGGGCACCGGAGGTCGTGGTCGCGTGCCAGCCGGAGGAGTAGTGACCCCATCCCAGCGCGACGCCCAGCCGGGCCATCACCCCGGCGCCCGCGAGGTAGGCGCGGGCGTTTCCGCCGGTGGCCAGTGCGACCGGCACGCAGACCGTGCTGATGTGGGTGGTCGACTCCATGTGGAGGTCGTCGTAGTCGATGACATGGCTGGCCGTTGCCCACTGGCCGGCCTCTCCCAGCACGTTGCAGATCGAGAGGATCTGCTCGTCGCGAGCCGCGAGCGCTACTGCGACGGTGTCCTGCAGCGCCCGTTCGGCGAGGGCGAGGTCGTCGGTGGTCGGCTGTAGGCCGGCGGCCCACTCGGCGAGGCGTTCTGCGGTGGTCACGGCTGGCGCTCCTGTTCGTGGGTGAGGGCATGCTCGGCGCTCGAGCCCGTCTCGGATAGACCGAACTCGGCGAGGATGGCATCGGTGTGCTCGCCGACCGTCGGGATCGGGTCGAACCGCGGCTCCACCCCGTCGGGCATGGCCGGTGGCAGCAGCTGGCGCAGAGGGCCGGCCGGAGAGTCGACCGTGCGCCAACGATCACGAGCGGCGAGCTGAGGGTGCTCGGCGAGCTCGGCCACACCACGCAGCCGAGCGTTGGCGATCCGTGCCTCATCGAGCCGGGCGACCACCTCCTCGGCAGCCAGGTTCGCGAAGGCCGCCTCCACCGTCTCGGTCAGCTCTGAGCGATGGGCCACGCGAAGCGAGTTATTGGCGAAGCGGTCCGCTCCGGCCAGGTCCGGCTGCTCCAGCACCGAGGAACAGAAGGTCGCCCACTCACGCTCGTTCTGGATACCGAGGAACACGAACTCACCCCCGGCGCAGGCGAACGGCCCGTACGGCGCGATCGCCGCGTGCGAGGCACCCGAGCGGGCCGGAGCCGAGCCTCCGTAGGTCGCGAAGTTGAGCGGGAATCCCATCCACTCCGCCAGGGCCTCCAACATCGAGACCTCGATGGTGGCACCTTCGCCGGTGCGCAGCCGCCGGATGAGCGAGGAGAGCACTCCGGTGTAGGCATACATACCCGCGGCGATGTCGGCCACTGAGATCCCCACCTTGCTGGGGGTCTCCGGGGTGCCTGTGATCGAGACCAGACCGGCCTCGCACTGCACCAACAGGTCATAGGCCTTCTTGGACATGTAGGGGCCGACGTCGCCGTAGCCGGAGATCGACACATGCACCAGCTCCGGACGCCGGGCCCGCCAGGTCGCCGCGTCCATGCCCAACCGGGCTGCCGCCCCGGGAGCCAGATTCTGGACGAACACGTCAGCCCGGTCGACCAGCGCACGCAGCGCGGTGATGCCGGCCTCGCTCTTGAGGTCCAGCGTGACCGACTCCTTGGAACGGTTGAGCCACACGAAGTGGCTCGAGAGCCCCTTGACGGTCTCGTCGTAGCCACGCGCGAAGTCGCCCGGCCCCGGTCGCTCCACCTTGATGACGCGAGCCCCGAGATCGGCCAGCTGACGTGTGGCGAAGGGGGCCGCCACCGCCTGCTCGAGCGAGACGACGGTGATCCCTGCGAGAGGTAGCACGTGAACACTCCTGTGAGGGTCGAGGAAATGTACGGCCATTGTTAGATCTGGCCGTACATAAAGTCAATAGGCGTTTCCGGTCACCTCTCTCGCGTCACCATCCCCTCGCCCCGAGTGCTTAGCCCCGCTCAACAACGCGAAGATAAGTGACCATTGACACATCCGGACATGCGTTTCTAATATGGCCGCACCAATGATTCAAATGGCCGGTCATTGTCGACGAGGCGACGGACCAATGTCGTCGTCGGTCCGGCCCCGATCCGACCCGAGGTGCCATGTCAGACCCCGCACGTCGCCCCACGAAGGGCGAGACCGCCTATCGGGTCCTTGCCGACAAGCTCCGGGACGGCATCGCGAGCGAGTCCTTCGCCGAAGGTCGCCTGCCGACCGAGGCCGAGCTGGCCCAGACGCACGGACTGAGCCGCCAGACCGTACGCCGGGCGATGCAGGAGCTGGTCAGCGATGGCGTCGTCTATCGCGTCCCCGGACGCGGCACCTTCGTGAACGAGAACGGCGGCCAGTACACCCGGAGGTTCGGGTCCGTGGAGGACCTGATGGGCCTCTCCCTGGACACAGAGTTCGATCTGGTCCGTCCGCTGCGACGCCAGGTCGACGTCGCGGCCGCCAGTCGGCTACGACTGGAGAACGACATCGTCTGGACGGTGGTCTTCCGACGGCTGCACGACAACGTCCCTTTCTGCCTGACCACGGTGCACCTCTCACCGGAGGCCGGCCGCCTCCTGGTCGACCTTCCGGAGGTCACCGAACCGGGCACGCGCAGCCGCGCCACCGTGATCGGGCTGCTCGACAGCCGTCTGGACTCGCCGATCGCCGACGCCGAGCAGAGCATCACCGTCGCCCCCGCCACCGAGCTCGCCGAGGAACAGCTCGGCTGTCCGCCGGGGCAGCCGCTGCTGCGCATTGAGCGCACCTATGCCGACACCGAAGGGACACCCGTCGAGCTCGCACTCAGCCAGTTCCTGCCGGAGCACTACTCCTACCGGACCAAGCTGCGGCGCAGCCTCCCCCGCTGACGCCACCCACTCTCTCCAGTCACGGAGCGCCGTCGTCCGACGGCATGACCGTGGAAAGGACTCTTCATGCTCTCCAACCGACCCGTTCGCGCTGCCCTCGGCGCGGTCGCAATCATGACCCTCGTCCTGAGCACGACGTCGTGCGCCCTTCGGGGCGCCGGCGCCCGTGACGGCGACGGCTACGTACTGAAGTTCTCCCACGTCACGACCACCGAGACCCCGAAGGGTCAGGCAGCAGAGAAGTTCAAGGAGCTCGCCGAGGCCGAGTGCGGCGACCAGCTCACGGTGGAGATCTATCCCAACTCCGAGCTCTACGGCGACGAGGACGAGATGCAGGCGATCCAGTCCGGAGCAGTTCAGATGGCAGCCCCCGCCAGCGCGAAATTCACTACGATCGCCCCCCAGCTGCAGGTGCTCGACCTGCCCTTCCTCTTCGACACGCTCGAGGACGTCCCGGCCATCACCGCACCCGGCACCCCTGTCGGAGACGCGATCTATGACAACGAGGACCTCGCCATCCGCGACATCAAGGTGCTGGGCCTGTGGGACAACGGGCTCAAGGTCCTCTCGAGCAACACCCCGATGGCCACACCCGACGACCTCGACGGCGTGAAGTTCCGGATCCAGCCCTCCGACGTGCTTCGCGGCCAGTTCACCACCTGGGGCGCCGAGGCGACCCCGATGGCCTTCGCCGAGGTCTACAGCGCTCTGCAGCAGGGCGTCATCGATGGCCAGGAGAACCCCTACTCCAACATCGACTCCCAGAAGATGAACCAGGTGCAGAAGTACGTCACCGAGTCGAACCACGGCTACATCGGCTATGTGAACGTCATCAACCAGGAGTTCTTCGACCTGCTTCCCCCCGACGTCCAGACCTGCGTCACCGACGCTGCCGCCGGCGCCGCGGACTTCAACCGCCGAAGCGCCGCGCAGGTCAACGAGGAGGCCAGGGAGGCGATCCGGGCGTCCGGCACCACGGAGATCACCGAGCTCACCGACCCCCAGCGCCAGGCATTCAAGGACGCCGTCGTCCCCCGCGTGTGGAAGAAGAACGCCGACGTGATCGGCCAGGACCTGATCGACGACCTGCTCGCCGAGCAGCGCTGAGCGCCGACCCCCTCTGGAGGAAACGATGTCCATGCTGAACTCTGTCCTGAGCAAGCTGGAGAACGTGCTCGCCGCCGGCTCCCTGGCCGCGGCCGCCGCCTTGGCAATCTTGCAAGTGCTGCTTCGCACGCTCTTCGGCCAGGTCCTGTTCTGGTCCGAGGAAGCGATCATCTACCTGGTCATCTCGGCGACCTTCTTCGGCGCCGTGATCGCGCTGCGACACAACGAGCACGTGAGCGTCGACATCCTCTCGACGCTCCTGAAGGAGCGCGGCCGCCGCGTGCTGGGCTACGTCGCCGTCCTGCTCACCCTGTTCTACTTCGGCGTCATCGGGTGGTTCGCCTGGGTGCTGATGTTCGAGCCGAGCTCGAGGCTGACCAACACCCCCGCGCTGGATCTCCCCTTGTGGGTGGTCATGCTTCCGGTGCCGATCGGCTTCACGCTGCTCTTCCTGCGCACGGCGGAGATCCTCGGACGCATGCTCCGAGGCCGAGATCCCTATCCCGAAGCGGCCGAAACCCTGCTGCAGGCAGAGGGCGGTGCGCCTCTGGACAAGAGCCAGCTCGAACCTGACGAACCTGACGATCCCGACGGCGAGCGGCTCGCGACCGACCAGCCCGGTGAGGGCAACAAGGAGAACGACCGATGACTGCTGCCGCGATCACCCTGTTCGTCACCCTGTTCATCCTGCTGTTCTCCAGGATACCGGTCGCAGCAGCGCTGGGACTGACCTCGTTCGTCTACATCTTCTACTTCACCACGATCCCGCTCACCCAGATCCCCGAGACGCTCTTCAACGCGCTCAACAGCTTCCCGATGGCCGCGATCCCGTTGTTCGTGCTGGCAGCGACGGTCATGTCGCACGGGGGCATCAGCAACCGGTTGATCAAAGCCGGCCTGGCCGCCGTCGGCCAGTTCCGCGGTGGACTGGCGATCACGACGGTGATCTCCTGCATCTTCTTCGCGGCGATCTCCGGCTCGAGCCCCGCGACCGTGGTCGCCGTCGGCACACTGATGATCCCCGCGATGATCAACAGCGGCTACGGCAAAGACTTCTCGACCGGTCTGGTGGCCACCTCCGGCTCCCTGGGCATCCTGATTCCGCCGTCGATTCCGCTCATCGTTTACGGCATCGCCACCGAGCAGTCCATCGGTGACCTGTTCCTCGCCGGGCTCGTCCCTGGGCTGCTCGCCGGCGTGATGCTGCTGCTGATGGTTCTGGTGGTCTCCCGGCGCCGCGGCTACGGCACCGGCGAGGGGGCCATCACCATGACCCGCGAGGAGAAGATCCAGGCCATGCGGGACTCGATCCTGAGCCTCCTGCTCCCGGCGATCGTCCTCGGCGGAATCTACGGTGGCTTCTTCACCCCGACCGAGGCCGCAGCGATGGCGGTCTTCTACTCCCTGATCGTGTCGGTCTTCGTCTATCGCGAACTGTCCGTCAAATCGCTCGGAGAGGTGCTTCTCAAGTCCTCGCGTATGTCCGCGATGATCATGTTCATCATCGCCAACGGCATCCTGTTCTCCTTCGTGCTCACCGCCGAGCGCATCCCCGGACAGGTGACCGAGGCGATGATGGCCATGGACCTGGAGCCCTGGACCTTTCTGCTACTGGTCACCGCCATCCTGCTCATCGCCGGCTGCTTCATGGAAACCTCCAGCGCCATCTTGATCTTCGCGCCGATCTTCTTCCCGATCGCCATCGAACTGGGGATCAACCCTGTCCACCTCGGCATCATCATGGTGATGAACCTCGAGATCGGCATGCTCACGCCGCCGCTGGGCTTCAACCTCTTCGTCGCCAGCGGGCTGTCCGGGATGAGCGTCCTTCGAGTCGCCAAGGCGGTGATCCCCAGCGCAGCCGTGCTCTTGGTGGCACTGCTCCTGGTCACCTTCATCCCCGAGATCAGCCTGCTACTCGTGGACGGCTGAGATGGGTGACCGTGCCGCCGGGCGTCTGCCTCTCCCGCAGGCACCCGGCGGCGCATGGTCCGGCTGGCCGATGGCAACGTGTGCCGCCCGAGCGTCTGCTCGGCGAACCGATCGACGTCGACCGCATGAGGCAGTCGCCCTGAAGCTACCCGCTCCCGCCGATACCCTGGCGGCTCGTAGCGCCCGCCCCGCTCCCTGGGCGCCGCGGTGACGGCTCGCCGTCAAGCGTTGGCAGGTTCGGAGGCAGGCTCCTGCTCCTGCTCCTGGGTGTCGGTGAGCCTGCCGGCCTTGCGCACCGCGATGGTGACGATGACGGCGGCGACGGCGAAGAGCACGCCGTAGGCGACCACCGACTCGGCGTCGAAGTTCTGCAGCAGCGTACGTCCGTTGGTGACCAGGATGATGCTGCCGACCAGGCCGCCGAGGATCGGCAGCGAGAGGTGCTTGACCAGGTAGGCGGCGAACGGGGCCGCGATCACGCCGCCGACGAGGAGGCCGCCGATGATGCGCCAGTCGAGCGCCTCCCCGGCCAGGCCGACCAGGAATCCGACGCTTGCCGAGAGGGTCGTGACGAACTCGGCCGTGGAGACCGATCCGATCACCTTGCGCGGGTGCAGGGTGCCGCTGGAGATCAGCGTGGGCGTGGTCACCGGGCCCCAGCCGCCGCCACCGGTGGCATCGATGAAGCCACCGAAGAGACCCAGCGGCGCCAACAGACCGAGCCCCGGGCGGCGTCCCGGGATGAAGACCGGCGGCTTGCCGAAGACGAAGCGGGCGATGATGTAGACGCCCAGGACCAGCAGGAGGCCGGCCACCCACGGCGTAGCGCTCTCGGTGGAGAGGTTGGAGAGCACCGTCGCGCCGGTGAAGGCGCCGATGCCACCCGGGATCGCGATCTTCGCCACGACCTTCCAGTCGACGTTGCCGAGCCGCCAGTGGGACACGCCCGAGACGAGCGTCGTGCCGACCTCGGCCAGGTGCACCGACGCTGAGGCGACCGCGGGTGCGACGCCGGTGGCGACCAGCAGGGTGCTCGAGGTGACGCCGTAGGCCATCCCCAGCGACCCGTCGACAGCCTGGGCAGCGAGCCCGACGAGGGCGAAAATGATCAGGCGCTCCACGCGAACCTCCTGTGTGGGATCGAAGACCATGGGATAGTAATGTAACTCGATTTACTATATATGATCGAATCAACGGGTCTGGGATCGTCTCGTCGGGCAGAACACACCGGACCGCTCCTGCGCTGCCGGGCCGATCAGTCGCATGCCTGCCTCGCTGGTCGAGCCGACCGACCCCACTGCCCGAGCCGACCGACCCCGCTGGTCGAGCCGCCTTCCCCCGCTGGTCGAGCCCCTTTCCTCCACTGGTCGAGCCCCCTTTCCCCCGCTGGTCGAGCCCCTTTCCCCCGCTGGTCGAGCCCCTTTCCCCCGCTGGTCGAGCCCCTTTCCCCCGCTGGTCGAGCCGCTTCCCCTGCTGGTCGAGCCGCCGGAGCCGCTAGGCGGAGGCGTGTCGAGACCAACACGGTCGCTTCTTGGGATACCTCGCTTAGCGACTGTGTTTTCGTTTCGGGGTTCGCCGCCGACCCGTGCTTTGAGTGTTTCTCGATCGCGCGCCGCGTCAAGGACGGGCTTCGCCCGCCGGCTTCGCCGGTGGCCTGCGGCCATCCTGGACTCGGCACCCGATCGAGAAAAGAATTTCGCCTGTATCGGGGCGGCGGCGAGAGAGTGGCGCAGCACTCACGTGTCTTGTTCGCTGACTGCGTAACTGTCATCTGACCAGCATTAATGAGTCGCGCGCTCGTGTTCGAACGCATATAATAAGGCGTATGAACGAGTCCATCGACCGCCTCCTCGCCGGGCCACCACAGGATGCGTCCGAAGGGGAGCTGGTCGACTGGATCGGCCGTCTCGAAGAGGTCAAGTGCACCGCCGAGGCGATCCAAACACAAGCAGCCGTACGCCTCGACGAAGCCGTGCGGGCACGCCAAGCCGAGGCCGGGGTGCCCGCCCGGAAGCTCGGCGAAGGAGTCGCTTCGCAGGTCGCGCTCGCGCGCCGGGTCTCGCCCGAGAAGGGCGCGAAACTGCTCGGGCTGGCGAAGGTCCTGCTCGGCGAGATGCCGCACACCTTCGCGTTGATGAAGGCCGGGCTGTTCTCCCAGTGGCAGGCCACCATCTTGGCCAGGGAGACCGCCTGCCTGTCGCTGGAGGACCGTCGGGTCATCGATGAGAACCTCTGCGCCACCGGTCCGAGCGGCGAGGTACCGACGGTGGTGTCG
>NZ_JBEYUV010000022.1:0-94248 GCF_040643685.1 Nocardioides sp. NPDC047086 | reverse complement strand
TGGTGGTGGAACAACAGCAGGCTTCACGGCGAGCTCGACTACCGCACACCCATCGAGGTCGAACAGGCCTACTACGCTGACCTTGATTCAGCCCAGCCGGCGACCGCCGGACAGGGAAACCGATAGGAACGAAACCCAGGGCGAATCAGTCCCGATCTTGTATGTAAACGGTCGTCGGCCAGTTGGTACTAGGCGGTCGCCGTAGGTCATTGATAGTGCGTTGAGGATGGGTCGGCAGCCATTGACTCAGCCGGTGGGGTTGTTGCCCTTGTTCTTCTCGCGGTGTCGGTTCGCGAGGCAGAAGACCTTGAGGGCTGCCCGTTCGTCGGGAAGTGCCCCGCGGCGTTTGGTCGCGACTCATTACTTCGCCTTGTTGCTGATCAGACACGGGAAGTCCGTCGTGGCGGTCCAGAAGGGGTCGGGACATATCACCGCAAAGGAGACGCTGGACACCTTCTCGCACCTCTGGCCCGACTCGGACGACCGCATCAGAGATGCCGTCGACCTGGCCCTCGGTGGGGTTCTGTGTTGGATATGGCTGGTCGGGTTGCAGACTCCGTGCGGTGGTTCCTCTGGTCAGTGTTCTGCCTGATCAGAGGAACCATGAAGCGGACGGGCTGGCCTGTAAGCCGGGTTCTGTGGTCGGCGACCATCCATCTCGGACCACCGTTGCCGATGGCCTCTAGCAACCTACCCGCGCACTCGGACGGACCGCCCTCAAACGTACGCTGTCTGGTCTTGCTCCGGGTGGGGTTTACCTAGCTCCTCGTGTCACCACGAGGACTGGTGGGCTCTTACCCCACCGTTTCACCCTTACCGCTACCTGGAGGGTAGCGGCGGTCTGTTCTCTGTGGCACTGTCCCGCGGGTCACCCCGGGTGGCCGTTAGCCACCACCCTGTCCTGTGGAGCCCGGACTTTCCTCGACGTATCTCTACGACGCGATCGCCCGGCCAGCCCGTCCGCATGAAAAGTCTAAGGCGAGGCAGGCTCGATGTGGGCATCCGGACCGGGGAAGACGAGCGACTCGTGGTCGCTGTCGCTCCAGCGTACGAGGTAGGGCGGGCTGCCGTCGGGGTGGCTGACCTCGATGATCTCGGCCTCCCGAACGTGGTCCCCGACGTGCTGGCCCGCCACGACGAGGTGGTCACCAACTGATGCGTGCATGCGCGTTCACCTCCTCACCGTCACCATGGTGCTCCCATCGCGGGCTCAGATGGAATACCGTGGCGGGGTATCACGTTCGGAGGGCATGATGACAGAGAACGAAGACTTCGAGTACGTAGCCCCGGCTGTCGTCTTCCCGGGCCAGACCTCGCACGAGGTGGCCTATCGGACGGCCCACGACCTGCTCTCGCGGCGTTTCCCGGTGGAGGCGCTGGAGATCCTGGAGCCGGCGTTGGCCGACGACCCCGACAACATCGGGCTGCGGAGCATGCGGGCGTGGGCCTACATGCTGCGGGCCCAGCTCGCCAAGGCCGAGGCCGAGCTGCGCTGGCTCGTCGAGCGCGACCCCAGCGACGCGTGGAGCCAGCACTCGCTGGGTCGCGTCCTGGAGCGCCAGGACCGTCTCGAGGACGCGCTCGGCCCGCTGCGCCTGGCGGCCGTGATGAGCGACGACTACGACCATAACGCAGCCGTCTACCGCGTACGCAACCGGCTCGCCCAGCGTCAGGAGTGAGCCCAGCGGTGGCTCGGATGACGCGACGACCCCGGCGATGGCAGGGTGGGGGTATGGAACCTGACACCACGACCCTCGACGCCGAGCAGGTCGCCCAGGAGCAGCTGGCGGGCTGGACGTTCGAGCCCGGCGATGCCGGCGCCCCCGACAGCATCGCCGCCCGCGTGGAGACCGGTGACTTCATCACCGGTCTCTCGCTGGTCAACGCCATCGGGGCGAAGGCCGAGGAGGCCAACCACCACCCCGACATCGACCTGCGCTACCCCTACGTCGAGATCCGGCTCTCCAGCCACGACGCCGGCGGGGTCACCAGCCGCGACATCGCGCTGGCGAAGGTGATCAACGGGCTCGCGGCGGAGTCCTCGATCTGAGCGTGGCTAGGCGAGCCGGGTCATCTCGACGGTGACCTCGACGGCCGGCTCCTCCGGCCCGGAGTAGATCCCACCCAGCGGCTCGACGTCGGTGTGGTCACGGCCCGTGCCCACACCGACGTACGCGTCGCCGGGCTCGGTGCCGGTGACGGGGTCGATCCCGTGCCAGCCGTTGTCCCACCACTCCACCCAGGAGTGGGCGCCGCCGGGGTAGACGTAGCCGGAGACGTAGCGCGCCGGGATCCCGACCGTACGCAGCGCCCCGAGCAGCTGGTGAGCGGCGTCCAGAGCCAGGTAGCCGCTGGCAGCGGCCTCGGCGGCGACTTCCTGAGCGATCGCGGTCGTGGCCTCGCCGGGAAGCGCGGCCTCGGCAGCCAACGACTTCGCCCGCAGCGCGAGCGGCTCGGACGGTGTGACCGACGGCTGCAGCCCGAGGAACTCGATGAACCGGTCCGCGACCCCGGGCAGGGCCGCCTCCTCCCAGGTGAGCACCGGCGCCGCCCCGGGCTTCCGGTCGACCTGGACGGTGCTGGTCGCGGAGACCTTCAGGGTCCGGTGCGCCTCGATCACCTCGATCGCGGTGACCTCGTTGCCGAAGTAGTCCTTGTACTCATAGGTCCACGGCTTGGGGGAGACGTCGATGCGGTGGTGGACCACGATCTGGTCGGGCGTGGTCAGGGGCGTCAGCCGCGCCTGGTTGTAGGAGGCGACCGCGGCTCGCTCGTAGGTGAACGTCGTGGTGTGCACGATGCGGAACTGCATGCTCATCTCGATCAGACTCCTCAGACCGGCTGCCAGGCCAGCGCCTCGGCGCCGGCGAAGTAGCGCTTGGTGACCGCCTCGGTGGCCTCGGCGCAGGTGACCTGGAGCCGCTCCATCTCGGCGGGCAGGTCCGCGAGCAGATCGTGGAGCGAGCGATACTCCAGCGACGCCCGCATCCTGCCGATCAGCCGGTGGGCCTCGTCGGTGAAGCCGGCACGGCGCGTCGTCCCCTCCAGGGTGTCCAGCGCCCCCTCGGCCCGCTGCAGCGCGTGCACCACCGAGCGCGGGAAGATCCGGTCCAGCAGCAGGAACTCGGCAGCCGCCTGCTCGGTCTCGACCCCCTTGTTGACCCGTAGGAACGCGTCGTACGCCCCGCAGGCGCGCAGCGTCGAGTTCCACTGCGAGGCCCCGCCGGCCGAGGTCAGCGAGGTGGTCGCCACCAGCCGCGAGGTCATGTCGTCGCGCTCGACGTAGCGCCCGAGCATCAGGAACTGCCAGGACTCATCTCGCATCATCGTGGCGTCGGCGGTGCCGTTGATCTGCGCCACCCGGTCGCGCACCCAGCCGAAGATGAACGGCGCCCGCATGTGCTTGAACTGGCCGGCAGGGATCGCCCGGTAGGTGGTGTTGAGCGCTTCCCACAAGGGGACCGAGAGCGTCTCCCGGGCCCCACGGGCCGACTCCCGGGCGGCGCCCAGCGCATAGGCCATCGAGGTCGGTGCGGTGGTGTCGTACGCCAGCATGTCCAGCATCTGCGGCAGGCCGACCTTCTCGGTGGGCGGGATCTCGACGCCCATCACCGCCAGCAGCGAACGGCAGGCCGTCTCCACGTCGGTGGCGGCGTCCTCGAGGATGTGCTGGGTCTGCACGTCGAGTATCCGCGCGGTGTCCTCGGCACGCTCCACGTAGCGTCCGATCCAGAACATCGACTCGGCGATGCGACTCAGCATCACGCAACCCCCTGCGTTTGAGACTGGCCCTGACTCTGACCCCGACCGGACGGCCGGGACGACGTCGGTCCGGCGAGCACCCAGGTGTCCTTCGAGCCGCCGCCGCGGGAGCTGTTCACGATCAGCTCGCCCTCTGCGAGCGCCACCCGGGTCAGGCCGCCGGGAAGAACCCAGACCTTGTCGCCATCATTGACCGCGAACGGCCTCAGGTCCACATGCCGCGCCCCGAGACTTCCGTCGGTGAAGGTCGGGACCGTCGAGAGCTGCACCACCGGCTGCGCGATCCAGGAGCGGGGATCCTCCAGGATCTTGCCGCGCAGGACCTCCAGCTCGCGCGCCGAGGCTGCCGGCCCGATCACGATCCCCTTGCCGCCGGAGCCGTCGACGGGCTTGAGCACGAGCTCGTCGAGCCGATCGAGGACCTCCTCGCGGGAGGAGGCATCGCCCATCCGCCAGGTGTCGACGTTCTTGATGATCGGGTCCTCCGCCAGGTAGTAGCGGATGATGTCGGGCATGTAGGTGTAGACGAGCTTGTCGTCGGCGACCCCGTTGCCCACCGCGTTGGCCAGCGTCACGTTGCCCATCCGGGCGGCGTCGATCAGCCCCACGCAGCCGAGCATCGAGTCGGGGCGGAAGTGCACCGGATCGAGGAACTCGTCATCGATGCGCCGGTAGATGACGTGCACCGGGGCCAGCCCCTTGGTCGTACGCATCAGCACCTGCCCGTTGCGGCAGACCAGGTCGCGCCCCTCGACGAGCTCGACCCCCATCGTCCGGGCCAGCAGCGCGTGCTCGAAGTAGGCGCCGTTGTAGACGCCGGGGGTCAGGACGACGACGTTGGGGTCCGCGACACCCGCTGGAGCGGCGGCGCGCAGCGCCGCGAGGAGCTTCTGCGGGTAGTTGGCCACCGGCCGGATCCGGTGCTCGGCGATCGCCTCCGGGAGCGCGGCCGAGATCGCGCGACGGTTGGTCATGACGTACGAGACGCCCGACGGGACCCGCACGTTGTCCTCCAGCACGCGGAACTCGCCGGTGTTGTCCCGGACCAGGTCGATGCCCGAGACCTGGACGCGTACGCCGTTGGGCGGGTGCACCCCCGCGGCAGCGCGGTGGTAGTGGCTGGAGGTGGTGATCACCTCGCGCGGGATGACCCCGTCGTCGAAGACCTTGCCCTCGTCGTAGACGTCGGCGAGGAACAGCTCCAGCGCCTTGACCCGCTGCTGGACGCCCTTGTCGATCGTCGCCCAGGTGTCCCGCTCGATGACCCGCGGCACGATGTCGAGCGGGAAGGCCCGCTCCTCGCCGCCGATGTCGAAGGTGACGCCCTGGTCGAGATAGCTGGCCTGCATCGCCTCGACCCGGCTGATCAGCTCCGAAGCGCTGAGCCGGCCCAGCGAGTCGCCGAGCCGTTGATAGGGCGGCCGGAGCTCGCTGCCGACGAACATCTCGTCATAGGCCGGATCCCGAGTCTCGTAGGCATCGAAAATCTGGCTCATGGAGGCAACCTACTGAAATCCGTGTAACAGCGCTGTTGCCCACGCGAACATCTCGGGCAACGGTAAGTTGGTGATATGAGCGACGAGCACGCGGGCGAGTACTACTACTGCCTCAAGCACAAGACCGTCGAGCCGTACGAGGGCTGCAAGGCCAAGGACCGCCTCGGCCCCTACGCCTCCCACGCCGAGGCCTCCCGAGCACTCGAGCACGTTCAGGAGAACAATGAGCGCTGGGACAAGGAGGACAAGGCCTGGGAGGGCGACGCCGGCAACGAGGAGCGGTGATCCTCGGCTCCGGGTGACCCTCAGCGCGGGGTGACCCGGAGCAGCACGTCCTCCCCGCCGTTGTCGGTGGTGACGAGCAGGTCGCCGTCGGCGGCCAGCGAGACCGTACGCAGCCGCCCGTAGTCCTGCAGCACCTCGGGCGAACGGTCCTCGGTGAGCTTCCCGGACTCGTCGAAGGAGAGGATCCGCAGCTCCTGGTCCTTGAGCACGGCGACCGCGAGCGCACCGCCGTAGGCGCCCCACCGCTCCTGGACCGGGATGAAGGTGCCGCCACCGGTCGCGACGGTCGGGTCGCCGGAGCTCCAGGCCGCCTCGATCTGCTTGCCGGGCAGGTTCTGGTCGGTCATCGGCACCGACTCGTCGTAGCCGGCACCCGGGTTCCAGCCGTAGTCGCCGCCCAGCGTGATCTCGTTGACCTCGTCGTCGCGGTCGGGGCCGTGCTCGATCGACCAGATGGTGCCGTCGGCCCGCTGCGCCAGACCCTGCACGTTGCGGTGGCCGAAGCTCGTGATGAATCGTCGCGGCCCTTCGTCACCCGCCCACGGGTTGCCCGGCCACGGCTCGCCGGTCTCCGGGTCCAGCCGCAGCGTCTTCCCGCCCAGGGAGTCGAGGTTGCGCGGGTTCTCCTCGTTCGCGGCGTCGCCGGTGCCCACCCACAGCGCACCGTCGTCGCTGATCAGCAGGCGGCAGCCGCCGTGCCTGCCGCTGCTCGTGGGGAAGCCGTCGATGAGCGTCCGCTCCTGGGTGGCCCTGGTCAGTCCGGCGTCGAGAATCCAGGAGATGACGCGTACGTCCTGGCCGTCGTTCCATCCCTGGCAGGTGTAGATGCGCCGGTTCTCGGCGAAGCCGGGGTCGACCTCCAGGCCCATCAGGCCGGTCTCCCCGGAGACCCAGATGTCGTTGTCCTCGAGCGGGATCTCGCGCCGCTCGCCGCCCTCGACCAGCGACAGGACGGCCCGGTCGCGCTCAGTGACCAGGAACCGGTCCTCGCCGATGTCGGCGACGTCCCAGGGGTGGTCGAGCTCGTCGTTGACGACCTCCACGTCGAGCTCCGGCACCCGGTCGGACATCGGCAGCACCGCCGCGGGAGCCGAGGAGGAGGCGCTCGGGGGCGCACTGGCCGAACCCGACGGGTTCAGCGGCGGCGGTGTCGTGGCAGGAGAGGAGTCTCCGGAGCAGGCCGCGGTCGAGAGCCCGAGAGCGATCACGGAGGCGAGGGCCATGGCAGCGCGCATGGTGCCGACGGTACTGGCCGGGTGGGCCCTAGGGTGTGCGGTTGTGACGAACGTGATCAGGGCGATGCGCGAGCACCCCTCCGCCGTACTCCTGCTCGGACAGGTGGTGGCGATCCTGGCCTACCCCTTCCTGGACGGCTCGACCACCGGCCGCGCCGCGCTCGGCGTTCTGCAGCTGCTGCTCCTGCTGGCAGCGGTCGCGGCCGTACGCATGACCCCCGCGTTCTCCTGGGCGGCCATCATCTTCGGAGGGCCGGCGACGATCTTCGCGGTGTGGGAGTCCGTCGCACCGAACGAAGGCTGGGTGGTGCTGACCTCGGCCTTCTTCCACGTCCCGTTCTATCTCTTCGTCTCCTACGCGATGATCCGTTACCTCTTCCACGACGACGTGGTGACCCGCGACGAGCTCTTCGCGACCGGGGCGGCATTCACCGTGGTCGCCTGGGCCTTCGCTTACCTGTACGCGGCGATCCAGGTGATCTGGCCGGGCTCGTTCGGCGACCACCGGCAGTGGTTCGACCTGCTCTACCTCTCCTTCACGACGCTGACCTCGGTCGGTCTCTCCGACCTCGTCCCCGTGCTTCCCCACGCCCGCTCGGTCGTGATGATCGAGCAGGTCGCGGGGGTCTTCTACGTCGCTCTGGTGGTCGCCCGCCTGGTCGGCCTGGCGGCCGCCAGGGCCCGACGCGCCTAGATTCTGAGGACGCCTGCTGATCACCGGGACCAGGACACCCCGTGGGAACAGGACCCGAGAAGTGGTCAAGATGGGCCCGGCAGGGAGTCAGCAGACGGCCCATCTTGACCACTTCGTCGGAGGAGATCCTCAGAAGGTGTGCTCAGGACCCGGGAAGGTCGAGCCCTTGACGTCGGAGATGTAGGCCTCGGCGCCTTCGGACAGGACCGACTTCACGTCGGCGTACTGCTTCACGAAGCGGGCCATCTTGCCGCTGCGCATGCCGAAGGCGTCCTGCCAGACCAGCACCTGGCCGTCGCAGTCGGGGCCGGCGCCGATGCCGATCGTCGGGATGTCGAGCTCCTTGGAGATCTGCGCGGCGACCTCACCGGGGACCATCTCCATGACGACCGCGAACGCGCCGGCCTCCTGGACGGCCTTGGCGTCGTCGATGATCCGGTCGGAGGCGTCTCCTCGGCCCTGGACGCGGTAGCCGCCGAGCACGTGCTCGGACTGCGGGGTGAAGCCGATGTGGGCGATGACCGGGATGCCGCCCTCGGTCAGCTTCTTGATCACCGGAGCCATCTCGGCGCCGCCCTCGAGCTTCACGCAGTGGGCGCCCGCCTCCTTCATGAACCGCACGGCGGTCAGGTAGCCCTGCTCGGGCGAGGCCTGGTAGGACCCGAAGGGCAGGTCGCCGACGACCATCGCCCGCTTCACGCTGCGCGAGACCGCGCGGGTCAGCGGCAGCAGCTCGTCCACGGTCACCGGAAGCGACGTCTCGTTGCCGAGGACGTTGTTGGAGGCCGAGTCACCGACGAGCAGCAGGTCGACCCCGGCCTCGTCGAAGATCTGGGCGGAGTACATGTCGTAGGAGGTCAGCATCGTGATCTTCTCGCCACGCTGCTTCATCTCGCGAAGATGATGCGTGCGCACCTTGCGTACGGGCTTGGCCGGCGCGCTGGCAGTCGTGCTGGCGGCAGCACCGGTCCCGTAAGGGGCGGTCTCCTCAGCAGAGGGGTTCGTGCTCATCATCGAGCCTTTCTGGTGTCATCTCGCAGCTCCCTGATGGAGTCCACGGACTACCTCCAGCGTAGGCCGACACGGTGTCGTCCGCGCTGTGGTGGTGATCACAGCCGGTCGAAGGGCGCCGCGTAGGCGAACCTCCCGCGCACGGATGGGTCGTACGCCGCCAGCGGCCGTGCCTGGAAGTAGTCGCCCCAGGCGGGATCGGGTGATTCGATGCCGAGGCTCGAGGCCGGCACGAAACCGAAGCGGCCGTAGTAGGCCGGGGAGCCGAGGAGGACGACGATCGGCTCGCCCAGGGCGTCGGCCGCGCCGAGGACGGCGTGCATCAGCGCCGAGCCGACGCCGTCGCGCTGCCGGGCGGGGGAGACGCTGACCGGGCCGAGACCGAGCGCGGGCCGGCCGGCGAGGGGCCCACGTGTGGCCACGACGTGACCGACGATCTCGCCGTCGGCCTCGGCGACCAGCGAGAGTTCCGGGATCCAGCCCGGATCCTCACGCAGCCACCCCACCAGCGTCGCCTCGCCGGGGACCCCGTCGGGCTCGATCGGCGGTGCGGAGTGCTCCACACCGGAGAAGGCGGCGGCGGTGACCGCACGGATGTCGGCCACGTCCTCGAGACGTTCGCGTCGGATCAGCACGGTCCGACGCTAAACCGAACGACAGCCCCGGCGCTCCTGGTTATCGTCGCGTCCATGCGGGTGCGAGAGGCGACGACGGCGGACCTCGACGCGGTGATCCACGTCGGGGTGACGACCTGGCGGGCGACGTACCCGCCGATCACCGGCGAGGCGTACGTCGAGGAGGGCATCGCGAAGTGGTGGGCCCCGGACGCGGTGCTCCCCGGGATCAGGGCCGGCACCGTGCTCGTCGCCGAGATCGACGGCCGGGTCGTCGCGATGGCCTCCTACTCGGTTTTCGAGGACCACCTGATGCTCTGGAAGCTGTACGTCCTGCCTGACTCTCAGGGCTCCGGCGCCGGTGGCGCGCTGCTGGCCGAGGTGATCGCCCTCGCCGGCGACCTGCCCCTACGCCTCACCCACCTCGTCGGCAACGACCGCGCCCACGCCGTCTACGAGCGGCTCGGTTTCGTCGAGTCGGCCTCGGTTCCCAGCCCCATCGACGGCGGTCCGGAGGAGATCGTGATGGAGCGCCCGGTGGGCTGATCCCAGTTGCCCGGGCGCAACTTTTGCAGGTTTTCTGCGAAAGTCGTTCGGGATCGGTTGAAAGTCAGCGGTGGTCGCCACTAGCATCCGACGTGACGCGCATCACATCTCATTCGGCGTCCCGACGTTCGGAGTCTCGATGTCCCACTTCCTCCACTCACGCCGCACTCGGACCCGGCTCGCCGTCGGCTCGGCCGTCCTCGGGATCGCCGCCCTGTGCCTGGGCGGCCCTGCCGGAGCCGCGACCCCTGCTGAGGTGCCATCGACGACCGCCACCTGTCCCGCCCCTGATGCGCGCCCGAACGTGGTCTTCCTCGATCTCGACAGCGGCGTCGCCAACAGCACCCTGAGCTCCGGCTGCACCATCAACGACGTCATCGACGACGAGCGGACGTGGCCGACCCATGGTGCCTTCGTGAAGCACGTCCGCGGCGTCACCGCCGATCTGGTCGCCGCCGGTGAGGTGACGCGGGCCGAGGCCGGCCGGCTGCAGTCCGCCGCCGGCCGCTCGCAGGTCGGGAGGGTCGAGGGTTACGACTGGCTCTTCGACGGCTCGAGCGACTCCTTCGAGGACTGGGCGTACGCCGGCGACGGCGGGTTCGACCTGGTGCCGGACGGCACCATCCGCAGCCGCGCCGGAGCCGGTGGCGGGTTCGGCACCCTGTGGTACCCGGAGCGGGAGTTCGGCGACTTCTCGCTGCGACTGCAGTTCCGCGACGACGCACCCGGTGCGGCCCGCGGGAACAGTGGCGTCCAGGTCCGCTTCCCCGAGCTGTGGGGTCCGGTCGAGGGCTGCCCCACGACGTTCAACGGCAGCGAGACCGGCAACCTCTCCTGGATCGCGGTCAACTGTGGCCACGAGATCCAGGTCAACGACTCGCCGGAGGGCGGTAGCAACGACCCCCGCAAGACCGGGTCGATCTACGGCTTCGCCGACCTCACCCTGGCCGAGGCGCGCCCGACCCCGAAGGGCACCTGGAACGACCTCGAGATCCGCGTCGTCGGGCAGCACTACACCGTGATCCGCAACGGTGCCGTGATCAACGAGTTCGAGAACCTGCCCGGGCTGCCGTTCCCCGGTCGCCCGAACGACCCGGACTCCAGCAGCCGAGGGCTGACCGGTCACGTCGGGGTCCAGGCTCACGGCAGCACCCCGGACGTGGTCTCCTACCGGAACATCCGCATCCGCGACCTGTCCTGAGGTCGCACCTGGTCGGCGGCGGGCATCGGGTGGCCGGACGGGCCATCGCGCCTAGACTCCGGGTGTGGACTTCTACTCCGCCTACTCCCATGGCTTCGCGCGGGTCGCGGCGTGCACCATCCCGATCTCCGTCGCCGACCCGGCCGCCAACGCGCGCGAGGTGATCGCGCAGGCCCGCGAGTGCTCCGACGAGGGCGTGGCCGTGGCGGTCTTCCCGGAGCTGTGCCTCTCGGGCTACTCGATCGATGACCTCGTCCTGCAGCGCACGCTTCTCGACGCCGTCCACGCCGCGATCAGCGCGATCGTGGTGGCCTCCGAGGAGCTGCTCTCGGTGATCGTCGTCGGAGCGCCGCTGCGCCACGGCGACCGGGTGCTCAACACCGCGGTCGTGATCCACGGTGGGGAGGTGCTCGGCGTGGTGCCCAAGACCTACCTGCCGACCTACCGCGAGTTCTACGAGAAGCGGTGGTACGGCACGGGAGACGGCGCCGACGGCACCATCATGCTCGGCGGCGAGGAGGTGCCGCTCAGCAACGAGCTGCTCTTCCGGTGCACCGACGTCAAGGATCTCGTCTTCCACGTCGAGGTCTGCGAGGACATGTGGGTCCCGGTGCCGCCGAGCGCCAAGGCCGCGCTGGCCGGCGCGACCGTGCTGCTCAACCTCTCCGCCAGCCCGATCACCGTCGGCCGCTCCGACGCGCGCCGCCTCCTGGTGCAGTCGGCGAGCGCGCGGTGCCTGGCGGCGTACGTCTACACCGCCGCCGGCCAGGGCGAGTCGACGACCGACCTGTCCTGGGACGGGCAGACGATGGCGTACGAGCTCGGTGAGCTGCTGGGGGAGACCGAGCGGTTCCCCGACGGGCCGCGGCGCACCGTGGTCGACGTCGACCTGGAGCGGATCCGCGCCGAGCGGATCCGGCAGGGCACCTTCGACGACAACCGGCGGGCCGAGGGGGCCTTCCACTCCGAGATCGAGTTCGAGCTCGCGCCGCCCCTGACCGGCGACGGGCTGCGCCGCAAGGTCGACCGGTTCCCGTTCGTCCCCGACGACCCCGACAAGCTCGCGCTGGAGTGCTACGAGGCCTACAACATCCAGGTCTCCGGGCTCGAGAAGCGGCTCCAGTCGATCGGCCCGGACACGAAGATCGTCATCGGCGTCTCCGGCGGGCTCGACTCCACCCATGCGCTGATCGTGGCCGCCAAGGCACTGGAGCGGCTCGGCCGCCCGGCGAGCGACATCCTGGCGTTCACGATGCCCGGCTTCGCGACCTCCGACAACACCAGGTCCAACGCGATCAAGCTGATGGAGGCGCTCGGGACGACCTACGAGACGCTCGACATCCGTCCCACCGCCACCCAGATGCTCAAGGAGATCGGCCATCCGGCCGGCGACGGCGAGCCGGTCTACGACGTCACTTTCGAGAACGTCCAGGCTGGGCTTCGTACGGACTTCCTGTTCCGCATCGCCAACCAGCGCGGTGGCATCGTGCTGGGCACCGGTGACCTCTCCGAGCTGGCGCTCGGCTGGGCGACCTACGGCGTCGGCGACCAGATGTCGCACTACAACGTCAACGCCGGGGTGCCGAAGACGCTGATCCAGCACCTGATCCGCTGGGTGATCACCACCGAGCAGTTCGACGGCACCGCCGACGAGGTGCTCCAGGCGATCCTCGACCAGGAGATCTCGCCCGAGCTCGTGCCGGGGGAGGAGCTGCAGTCGACGGAGCAGAAGATCGGCCCGTACGCCCTGCAGGACTTCACCCTCTTCCACACCGTGCGCAACGGCTTCTCGCCCTCGAAGATCGCCTTCCTGGCCTGGAACGCCTGGCACGACGTCGAGGCCGGCGAGTGGCCCCCGGGGTTCCCCGAGGACAAGCGGGCGGCGTACGAGATGAAGGAGATCCGTGCCTGGCTCGAGGTGTTCGTGAGGCGCTTCTTCGCCAACCAGTTCAAGCGCTCGGCGCTGCCCAACGGGCCGAAGGTCCACAACGGCGGCACCATGTCGCCCCGCGGCGACTGGCGGATGCCCTCCGACGCCTCCCCGGCCGCCTGGCTCGCCGAGATCGAGGCTCGGGTCCCGGCGGAGTAGCCGGCCGGGAGCGGCGATGATTGCGCGAGCTCGGAACGCCGAGTCGCGATAGCGTCCGGAGCATGTCGTCCAAGAGCGCGGTCTGGGCCGTGGTGCATGCCGAACGCCAGGCGTTGATCAGCGATCTCGAGACGATCGCGTCGGCGCAGTGGGCGACGCCTTCGCTGTGCCGAGACGGTGATCGGGACCGGTCCCGAGGTCCGCGGCAGCGCGATCGCGCTCGTGCTCGCGCTGTCCGGCCGCCCGGTCGGGCCCGGCGAACTCGCCGGACCGGGGGCGAGCACGATGCCCATCCTCTCGCAGTGAAGGCAATGGCTTCATTGAAGTCGAATAAAGCCAGTACCTTCATTTTCTAAAAATGAAGGTATGATCTTCATATGGTGTCGGTGGCGACAGTGATCGGCGACCTCGTGGGGTCGCGCACCACGTCCGACCGTGCAAAGGCTCACCAGGCCTTCGAGGGCGCCATCGAGGAGATCAACGAGACGTGGCAGCCGGTCACGCCGCTGCGGATCACGGTCGGCGACGAGTACCAGGGCGCCTTCGAGACCGTCGGCGCCGCGATCCAGGCCGCATTCCGGCTGCGGATCGCGCTCGACCCCGTGGTCGGCGTACGGCACGGCATCAGCTGGGGCGCCACCCGAGTGCTCCGCGACGCCCCCCGGGTCGAGGACGGACCGGGCTGGTGGTCCGCGCGGGCGGCGATCGAGGCGGCAGAGCGGGCCGAGAACAAGGCGGCCTCGCGCAGCGTACGGACCTGGTACCAGCCGGCGGAGGGCGCGGGTGGGCCGGACCCGGCCGCGGTCAACGCCGCTCTGGTCGCGCGCGACGAGCTCTTTTCTCGCCTGGATCGAGCCTCGGTGTCGGTGCTTTCTGGCATGCTCTCCGCCATGTCTCAGAAGGCCATCGCCGCCGAGCTCGACATCACCCCCTCCGCCGTCTCCCAGCGCGTCCGCCGCGACGGCATCGCCGTGATCGTGCGCGCCGACGAGCTGTTGGGAGAGGTGCGATGAGCGAGCGCAAGCGAGCGAGCGATCGGGTCATCATGCCGCCGTGTCCGTATCCTGGCGCTTGCGCTACGGGGGCGGCGGCATGAGCTGGATAGCGTTGCTGCTGATCGGGGTGGGCACGGTCGACTTCGCCCACGCGCTCATCGACCCGCTCCGGCGGATCCGCTGGGTGCCCGAGGCGATCGGCGCCGTGGTCGTGATCGCGTTCGGTCTGCTCTCGGCCCTCTTCGGTGGCGACCTGGCCGCGGTGATCGTCATCGCCGGGATCGCGGTGCTGTGGGGCTTCCTGGCCCACCCGCCCCAGGGCTCGGACAAGAACCCTCGCCCGGGGATCCCGCTGGCCCTGCTGAGCACGACGATCTTCGTCGGGATCCTGCTGGCCCCGGTGGCCGGCGAGGTCGGCGGACCGGTCGCCGCGTGGACGGAGCAGGCGCCCTGGGCCTGGGTCGAGGCGGCACGCCCCGAGGCGGTGCTGCTCGCCTTCGGTGGCCTGCTGGTCCAGATCTCGACCGGCAACGTCGTGGTGCAGCTCGTCCTCGACGTGGCCAAGGTGGCCAACCCGCTCGACGGGGTCGCCGGCAACAATCTCAAGGGCGGCCGGCTCCTGGGCCCGCTCGAGCGGCTGACGATCTTCGGGCTCGGTCTCACCGGCAGTCTCGCCGCCGCCGGCCTGGTGGTCGCCGCCAAGGGGCTGATCCGCTGGCCGGAGCTGCAGTCGTTCCGTGGCGAGAGCGATGGGCCGAGCATCAACGACGTGACCGAGTACTTCCTCGTCGGCAGCTTCGTCTCCTGGATGACCTCGCTGGTGACCCTCGCCCTGGTCATCACCTAGCCCGAGACTAGATTGCGGTGCCATGACTGTGGGTAAGGCTCTTGGGCTGCTGGTGGCCGTCGTGCTCCTCCTGGCCGGCGGAGCGCTGGCGCTGACCGGCATGGGCTATCTCGGCGGAGGCGGCACGAGCACCTCCTGGTCGGTTCTCGGAGCGGCCCTGGCGGGGTTCGGGGTGGCGCTGGTGATCTCGATCTTCAGAGGTCCCGGCCGCTGAGCGTGGCGCGAAGGTCTCAGCTGTAACGTCGGACCGTTAGTGTTCACGCATGGGCAAGCAACAGGACTTCGTGCTCCGCGCACTCGAAGAGCGGGACGTACGTTTCGTGCGACTGTGGTTCACCGACGTGCTCGGTTATCTGAAGTCGGTCGCGGTGGCACCGGCCGAGCTCGAGAGCGCCTTCGCGGAGGGCATCGGCTTCGACGGCAGTGCGATCGAGGGGTTCGCGCGGGTGACCGAGGCCGACATGCTGGCCCTGCCGGACCCGAGCACGTTCCAGATCCTGCCGTGGCGCACGGATGGCCCGTCCACCGGACGTATGTTCTGCGACATCGTGATGCCCGACGGTTCGCCGTCGTACGCGGACCCGCGCTACGTCCTCAAGCGCACCCTGTCCAACGCCGCGGAGAAGGGCTTCACCTTCTACACGCACCCGGAGATCGAGTTCTACCTCTTCAAGGACAACCCGCGCGACGGCAGCGAGCCGACCCCGGTCGACTCCAGCGGCTACTTCGACCACACCGCCCAGTCGATGGGCGCCGACTTCCGGCGTGAGGCGATCACGATGCTGGAGGCGATGGGGATCTCGGTGGAGTACAGCCACCACGAGGGCGGCCCGGGCCAGAACGAGATCGACCTGCGCTACGCCGACGCGCTGAGCACCGCCGACAACATCATGACCTTCCGCACGGTCATCCGTGAGGTCGCGCTGAGCCAGGGCATCTGGGCGAGCTTCATGCCCAAGCCGTTCACCGAGCACCCGGGCTCGGGCATGCACACCCACCTGAGCCTGTTCGAGGGCGACGCCAACGCGTTCTACGAGCCCGGCGCCGAATACCAGCTCTCCAAGACCGGCCGCAGCTTCATCGGCGGCGTGCTCCGTCACGCCGGCGAGATCACCGCGGTGACCAACCAGTGGGTCAACTCCTACAAGCGCCTGATCGGCGGGGGAGAGGCGCCGGCTCACGTCGCCTGGGGCCACAACAACCGCTCCGCGCTGGTCCGGGTGCCGATGTACAAGCCGCTCAAGGGCCAGTCGACCCGCATCGAGGTCAGGACCCTCGACGCCGCCTGCAACCCCTACCTGGCCTTCGCCGTGATCCTGGCGGCCGGCATGAAGGGCATCGAGGAGGGCTACGAGCTGCCGCGTGAGGCGGAGGACGACGTGTGGGCGCTGACCGAGCGCGAGCGCAAGAGCCTCGGCATCGACCCGCTGCCGGAGAACCTCGACGAGGCGATCGGGATCGCCGAGGACTCCGAGCTGCTCGCCGAGACCCTGGGGGAGCACGTCTTCGACTTCTTCCTGCGCAACAAGCGTGCCGAGTGGGCCGCCTACCGCGAGCAGGTGACCGCCTACGAGCGCTCCCGGATGCTGCCGGTCATCTGAGCCAGCAAACTGGTTGTCAAGGAAACTCAAGCCCGATTCCACACTTCCGATCCGGTGCTGCCACACTGGATCGAACGGGAGAGTGGGAGTGATGTCGTTGAGTCTTCCCCGAGTGCTTGTGATTCAGCACGAGGAGACAGTTCCGCCGGCGTTGTTCGGTCATTGGCTGGCTGAGGCGGGCATGTGCGTCGACGTCTGTCGGGCATACGCCGAGCCGATCCCGCCGCTCTCGTCGCTGGACGCCTCCTACTCGGGGCTGCTCGTCATGGGCGGCTCGATGGACGCCGACTCCGACGATGAGCACCCCTGGCTCCAGGTCACCCGGGAGCGGATCGCGCAGGCCGCCGAGGCCGGTATCCCGACGCTCGGGATCTGCCTGGGCCACCAGCTGGCCGCGCTGGCCCTCGGTGGCACCGTGGAGCGCAGCCCGTTCGGGCTGACCGTGGGCGTGCACCAGGTGACCTGGGAGCCCGAGGTTCTCTTCGACCCGCTGATGCGCCTGCTGGCGGGCGACGACCGCGCCATGCACTGGCACCGCGACGTCGTCGGCCGGCTGCCCGAGGGCACCGTCGAGCTGGCCAGCTCGATCGACGGGCAGGTCCAGGCGGCTCGGTTCGCTCCGACCGTGTGGGGCGTGCAGTTCCACCCCGAGGTCGACGCCGCCGCGGTCGCGGTCTGGGCCGAGGAGTCCGTCGAGGAGCTCGAGCAGATCGGACGCAGCGTCGAGGACGTCGTCGCGACGGCCACCTTCGCCGAGAAGGAGCTGATCAAGACCTGGCAGCCGCTGGCCTTCGGCTTCGCGCGCCTGGTCCGTGAGCGCAGCGCCGCCGTCGCCCCCGGCGGCACTCGTGGAGGGGTCATCCCGACCCCTAGGCCCTGGAGCGCCTGACCTCGCTCAGGTGACAGAATCGGGGCCATGACGTTGCCAGGCAAGGGCGAGCTGCTCCGGCTCGGCTTCAACGACCCGGACACGGCCCTGGCGGATCTGGCAGGTCTCGGCGCCGGCGCCGACGAGCTGCTGGCGATCCTGGGACAGGCGGCCGACCCCGACGCGGCGCTCGCCGGTCTGGTCACGCTCGCCGAGTCCCAGGGCGACGGCTTCGTCGAGGAGCTCGCCGGCGACGAGGGCACCGCGATGCGGCTGGTCTCGGTGCTCGGCGCTTCGCCCGCGCTGACCGATCACCTGACCCGCCATCCCGCTCACTGGCGCGAGCTGGCCGACCCGACCCTCGGCACGACCCGGCCCGCTGCGTACGTCTTCCGGGCGTCGCTGCTCGCGGTCGTCGGCGCGGACCCGGCCGATGAGAGCCCGGTCGCCACGGTCCCGGACGCGGAGGCGGTCGATGCGCTCCGGGTGGAGTACCGCCGCTGGCTGCTCCGGCTGGCCGCCCGCGACCTGGCCCACCAGCTCCCGGTCGACGATGTCGCCGCCGAGCTCTCCGACTTGGCCTGCGCGACCCTCGACGCCGCGCTCGCGGTCGCCCGCGCGCGGGTGGGGGAGGAGGCGCACGCCGTTCGGCTGGCAGTCGTCGCTATGGGCAAGTGCGGCGGCCACGAGCTCAACTACGTCTCCGACGTAGATGTCATCTTCGTCCACGAGGCCGCCGACGGGGTCGGCGAAGACGTCTCGCTACGGGTCGCCACCCAGCTCGCCAGCAACCTGATCCAGGTCTGCTCGGCCCACACCGGCGAGGGCACCATCTGGCCGGTCGACGCCGCGCTGCGGCCCGAGGGCAAGGCGGGTGCCCTCTCGCGCACGATCACCGGCCATGTCGGCTACTACGAGCGCTGGGCGAGCACCTGGGAGTTCCAGGCGCTGCTCAAGGCCCGGCCGGCCGCGGGCGACCTCGCCCTGGGCCAGGCCTACGTCGACGCGGTCAACCCGTTCGTGTGGAAGGCCGCCGAGCGCGACGGCTTCGTCTCCGACACCCAGAAGATGCGGCGCCGGGTCATCGCCCACATCCCGTCCAAGGAGGCCGACCGTGAGCTCAAGCTGGGCGCGGGCGGGCTGCGCGACGTCGAGTTCGCCGTACAGCTGCTGCAGCTGGTGCACGGCCGCACCGACACCGGGATCCGTCAGCCGACCACGCTCTCCGCGCTGGCGGCGCTGACCCGATCCGGCTACGTCGGTCGCGAGGACGGCGAGGCCATGCACGAGGCCTATGCGTTCCTGCGGCGGATGGAGCACCGGCTCCAGCTCCACCGGCTGCGTCGCACCCATGTCGTCCCCGACGACGAGGAGTCGCTGCGCTGGCTGGCGCGCTCGCTCGGCTACCTGCGCGATCCGGTGGTGCGGCTGGAGAAGGAGTGGGGTCACCAGCGGATCGAGGTACGCCGCCTCCACGAGAAGCTCTTCTACCGACCGCTCCTCGACGCGGTCGCCCGGATCCCGTCCGGCCATGCCCACCTCTCCGCGAAGGCTGCCGAGGAGCGGCTGACCGCGCTGGGCTACGCCGACCCCAAGGCGGCGCTGCGACACCTGGAGGCGCTCACCACGGGCGTCTCCCGGCGCGCGGCGCTGCAGCGGGCGCTGCTGCCGGTGATGCTGCAGTGGCTCTCCGAGGGATCCGACCCCGATGCCGGGCTCTTCGGGTTCCGGCGGATCTCCGACGCGCTCGGTGCCACGCCCTGGTATCTGCGCTCCCTGCGCGACGAGGGCCTGGTCGCGCAGCACTTCGCCACGATTCTGTCCACCTCGCGCTACACCACGGCGCTGCTCGAGCGGGAGCCCGAGGCGCTGCGCCTGCTGGGCCACGATCTCGCGCCGCTCTCCGCCGAGGCGCTGACCGACGAGATGGTCGCCCGCGCCGCCCGCCGCCGCACCACCACCTCCGCCGAGGAGGCCGTACGCCACATCCGGGCGATCCGCCGCCGCGAGCTGTTCCGGATCTCGGCCGCCGAGCTCCTCGGTGAGGCCGACATCGACACCATCGGGGCGGCGCTCTCCCGGCTGACCGACGCCACCTTGGAGGCCTCGCTGCGCACCGTCGTGGCCGAGGAGGTCGGCCGTCGCGAGCTCGAGAATGCGCCGACCCGGATCGCGATCATCGCGATGGGCCGCTACGGCGGGTTCGAGCTCTCCTACGCCTCCGACGCCGACGTGCTCTTCGTCCATCAGCCCGTCGAGGGCGCCGACCCCGGCGAGGCGACCCAGTTCGCGCTCAAGGTGATCGCCGACCTGCGCAGGCTGCTCGCCCTCCCCGGGGCCGACCCGCCCCTGGAGCTCGACGCCGACCTGCGCCCCGAGGGCCGCCAGGGCGCGCTGGTGCGGACGCTGCCGGCGTACGCCTCCTACTACGCGAAGTGGTCGGGCATCTGGGAGTCGCAGGCGCTGCTGCGCGCCGATGCCGTCGTCGGCGACCCGCAGGTGCGCGATGCCTTCATCGAGATGATCGATCCGCTGCGCTACCCCGAGGGCGGCCTGAGCGAGGACGAGATCATCGAGGTGCGCCGCATCAAGGGCCGCGTCGACCATGAGCGGCTGCCGCGCGGCGCCGACCCCAACACCCATCTCAAACTCGGCCGCGGCGGGCTCGCGGACATCGAGTGGACCGCCCAGCTGTTGCAGATGCGACATGCGTACGCCGTGCCGGGGCTGCGTACGCCGCGCACCGTCGAGGCGCTCGAGGCCGCGCGGGACGCCTCGCTGATCGAGCCCGACGACGCCGAGACGCTCATCGAGGCGTGGCGGATGGTCAGCCGGGTCCGCAACGCCGTCACCCTCGCGCGCGGCCGTCCGGCGGACTCACTGCCCGCCGGACCGGTCGAGCAGCACGCCGTCGCGGCCATCCTCGGCTATCCGGCGGGCGCGACCGACGAGCTGGTCAACGACTACCTGCGGATGACCCGCCTCGCCCACGGCGTGGTCGAGCGCGTCTTCTGGGAGTAGGCCCTAGAGGTTGTTCCGCGGCGGCAGCCAGCCCGGGTTGCGCGGCGCCCGAGGCTGCTGCTGGGCCGGGGGCTCGTTGCCCGTCTCCTCGCCCGGCTGTCCACCCTGCGGGTTGAACAGATCCGTCCGCCGCTCCGGGTAGGCGGTGGAGGGCTGCTGGGCGTAGGGCCGGGGTGTCCAGCGTCCGTTCTGCGGCCGCAGCTGGGTCGGACGCTGAGGGCGCTGGGCGAACATGTTGCCGATGCCTTCGCCGGCCGGCTGGTTCGCCTGCGGGCTGCCGGAGGCGGCGGGCTGACGCGTCGGGAGCGGCTGCAGCGGCTGCTGAGGCAGCAGCTCGGGCTCGTGACCAGGGAAGGACAGCTGTCCCTGGGCCGGCCGCTGCGGCATCATCGGGTGAGCACCGGAGTTGGACGTCGCCGCCCGCCGGTCCGGGCTCCACGGGTCCTCGAGATCGTCGTTGATGCCCGCGAACATGGTGGCGAAGCCGATCACGATCAGCATGCCGGCCGAGATCGCGAAGATCGGCATCGCCAGGTAGACCGGGTCGGCACCGCTGACGTGGCCGAGCTTGTCGTCGGGGGAGCTGTGGATCTCGAGGGCGAGCATGCCGGTGTAGTGCATGACGCATACGCCGATGCCCATGATGACGGCGGCGCCCACGCGGATCAGCAGCGTGGTCACGTTGAAGGCGAAGAACAGCGCCAGCGCCGAGGCGACGAGCGCGATGACGACGGAGGCCACGACGACGCCCGGCTTCCAGACCATCTTGGCGCTCATGTCCATCGCGTACATGCCGGTGTAGTGCATCGCGCACACCCCGGCACCGGTGACCAGGCCGCCGACGATGTAGCCCGCGCTGCCTCGCATGGCGGTCGCGATGAGCATGCCGACCATCGCCGCGATGATCGCGACGGCGAGCGAGATGAGGGTGGTGCCGATGTCGAGGGCGTACGCCACGTGGCTGTCGAAGGCGAGCATGCCGATGAAGTGCATCGACCAGATCGCGCCGCCGCCGATCGAGGCGGCCGCGCCGAAGAGCCAGAGCCAGGCGCCGGTTCCTGTGCCGCGCCGGCGAGCGCGGGTCGCACAGGTCAGACCGACCCATGAACCGAGTACGGAGATGATGAACGACATCCCAACCAGGGGTTGGCTGAACGCCCCGATCGTGACTTCTTCGATGCTTGTCACGCTGCTTTGACTTCCTCTCGTTCCTCGCCGGATGGGGTGTGGGGGATCGGCGAGGTAGATCTGGAAACATGCATGGATGCCCCTAAGGGTATCCGGGATGCATCCATAGCGGGCAATGGTGCCGTTGTCGCGCAGGTCACAATAGAGGAACAGGTCCCCCAATTCCATGTGGGGGGTAGGGTATGGGCGCTATGGCCGACGATGTATACGTGCTCGAACTCGACGAGATGCGACAGTCGGCCGTCGACCTGGGGGACCCGACCCGCCTCGTGTTCGACTACATGAGGCGTATCGGGGATGTTACCGACCGGCTACCTCCGGGGCCAGTGCGGGTTCTGCACGTCGGCGGTGCCGCGATGACGCTGGCGCGCTACGTCCACGCGACCCGGCCGCGCTCCTCCCAGATCGTGCTGGAGCCGTCGACCGAGGTCATCGAGCGCGTACGCCGCGAGGCCCCGCTGCCGCCGCGCAGCGGCATCAAGGTGCGTCCCGTCGACGGGAAGAGCGGCATCGGCGGCGTACGCGACGGCTTCGCCGACCTGGTGATCCTCGATGCCTTCGACGGCGGTCGAACCCCGGCCGAGCTCACCACCGCCGCCTTCGTGGAGGACGTACGCCGCGTGCTGGCCCCCTCCGGGGTCTTCGTCGCCAACCTCGTCGACAAGGCGCCGTTCCGCCAGGCCCGTGACTTCATCGCGGCGGCCCGGGACCTCGGCGACATGGTCGTCGGGGCCGAGCCGGCGACGTTGAAGGGCCGTCGCCCCGGCAACTTGGTCATCGCCTGTGGCGCGGTGCCGGCATCGCCGTTCGGGTCGCCCTCCCCGATGGAGTACCGCGTCTTCACCGGCCGCGCCGTCGCCGACTCCTTCGGCGGCGGGACGCGCAGCTAGGCTGCGAGCATGTCGATCGAGCTGGCCCGCACGCACCTGGACCGATTCGGACGTGGTGGAGACATCATCGAGTCGGTGGAGTCCAAGGCGACCGTCGAGCTCGCCGCGGCCGCCCTCGGCGTCTCGCCGGCGGAGATCGCCAAGACCATCAGCCTCTACACCGATGACCGCACCGCGGCGATCCTCATCGTCGCCGCCGGCGACGCCAAGATCGCCAACGCGAAGTTCAAGGCGCACTTCGGTACCAAGGCGCGGATGCTCGCCGCAGAGGACGTGGAGCCGATGACCGGGCACGCGATCGGTGGCGTCTGTCCGTTCGGCAACCCCGCGTCGGCCGAGGTCTGGCTCGATGCCTCGCTGAAGCGCTTCGACACGGTCTACCCGGCCGCGGGGAGCGCCAACACGACCATCGCTCTCACCCTCGGCGACCTGGAGACGATCAGCGAGGCCCGGGGCTGGGTCGACGTCACCAGGCTTCCCGAGGTCTGACCCGAAGAGGCACCCGGCAAATAGGGGACAGCCCCGCCCTGCCGAAGCAGGAGCGGGGCTGCCTTTGCTGAAAGGTCAGCTAGGTCTTTGGTCAGACCGGGCGGACGTTCTCGGCCTGCGGGCCCTTGGGGCCCTGGGTGACGTCGAACTCGACGCGCTGGTTCTCATCCAGGGTCTTGTAGCCCTGGGTCTGGATCGCGGAGAAGTGCACGAAGACGTCGTCGCCCCCGTTGTCCTGGGCGATGAAGCCGAAGCCCTTGTCGCCGTTGAACCACTTCACGGTTCCCTGAGTCATGAATCTAATCCTTGTGTACACAGGGCGACTCCGTGCCGCCCTTGGGCGTTGAATCCACGAGTCCTGATTTCTGCTTCTGCGGAAGACCAAGTGCTGCACGAACGGTCACCGAGAGCAACCGCGAAGCGCGTGGGGACGCCTCCTTCAACGCAGACAAGCCTACATGCCGCGAGCCGACTTCGGGCATCCCCGGTTTTTCGGCGTTTCAGGCGCCGGATCCGTTCGAATACTGCGCCGGTACGGACCGCCCGGTTTGACAACCCCGAGCATCGCATCGACAAGATCGGGGTACCGGTGGCCAACAGACGAGATAGGGATCCACGTGGACCAGCCATGGTGGCGCGAAGCTGTCGCATATCAGATCTACCCGCGCTCGTTCGCGGACTCGAACGGCGACGGGCTCGGTGACCTGCAGGGGATCACCGATCATCTGGACTACCTCGCCGCGCTCGGCGTCGATGCGATCTGGATCTGTCCCTTCTACACCTCGCCGCAGAACGACCACGGCTACGACGTCGCCGACTACTGCGACGTCGACCCGATCTTCGGCACGCTGGACGACGCCGACCACCTGATCGCGCGTGCTCACGAGCTCGCCCTGAAGGTGATCGTCGACCTGGTCCCCAACCACACCTCCTCGGCGCACCCCTGGTTCGTCGAGGCACTTGCTGAAGCGAAGCCCGAAGCGACGGGCACCGGCGATGCCTCTGGGTCGCGGGCCCGCGAGCGCTACATCTTCCGCGACGGCCGCGGCGAGAACGGGGAGGAGCCGCCGACCAACTGGCGATCCGTCTTCGGTGGGCCGGCGTGGACGCGGGTGCCGGACGGGCAGTGGTATCTCCACCTCTTCGACGACGACCAGCCCGACCTCAACTGGCACAACCCCGAGGTGGTCGAGGAGTTCACCAAGATCCTCACCTTCTGGCTCGACCGTGGCGTGGACGGCTTCCGCGTCGACATCGCTCACGGGCTCTTCAAGGAGCTGCGCGACCAGGTCGTTCCCGAGGGGCTCGCGCTGACCTCGGACGCCGCGGTGATGTACGAGCGCGGCGTCACCGACGCGCCGATGTGGGACAACCTCGGCGTCCACGAGATCTACCGCGCCTGGCGCAAGCTGATCGACTCCTTCGACGGCGACCGGATGATGGTCGCCGAGGCCTGGACCCCCGGCCCGGCCGAGCTGCGGCGCTACGTACGCGCCGACGAGTTCAACCAGGCGTTCAACTTCTCCTGGCTGCAGGCGCCCTGGTCGGCCGAGGCGTTCGCCGAGGTCATCGAGTCCACGCTGAAGGCGCTCGGTCCGTCGCGGGCGGCGCCGACCTGGGTCCTGTCCAACCACGACGTCGTACGCCACCGCTCGCGTTACGGCGACGGGCTGCAGGCGCTTCACCGGGCGCGGGCGGCGACGCTGACGATGCTGGCGCTCCCGGGATCCGCCTACCTCTACCAGGGCGAGGAGCTGGGCCTGCCCCAGGTCTACCTGCCGCCGGAGTATCAGGAGGACCCCTGGTCGGAGACCGGTGAGGGTGGCCGTGACGGATGCCGGGTGCCGCTGCCGTGGAGCGGGTTCGAGCCGCCCTTCGGGTTCAGCCAGGTGCCCGAGGAGGAGCTGCCCACGCAGCCGTGGCTGCCGCAGCCGGCCGAGTGGGTGGACCTCACTGTGGCCGCGCAGAACGGAGTCCGGGACTCCACGCTGGAGTTCTACCGGGCGGCGCTGACGGCGCGACGTGCCTACGCGCTCGGCGCCGATGAGGACGTGGAGATCCTCGACGCGCCCGAGGGCGTCGTCTCGTTCCGGCGTGGCCGGGTCGGCGGGTCCGCGGACACCAGGACCGACCTGATCGTCGTCCTCAATTGCGGCATGGAGCCGACGCCGCTGCCCGAGGGTGAGATCGTGATGTACAGCGGCGACCCGGTCGTCGGCGATCTGCCCACCGACGCGGCGGTCTGGATCCTCGCGCCCGCGGCCGGGTGATCGTCTACCAAGATTGTCAACAATATTGGTACGCTCCTTGGACCCGATCAAGGAGGACATGTGGCGGTCTCGCCGACCCAGGTAACCCAGCGTGACGTGGCGGAGGCGATCCGCCGCGACATCCTCGACGGTGAGCTCGTCGCCGGCCAGCGCCTGGTCGAGGCCGAGCTCTCCGAGTCGCTCGGTGCCAGCCGCGGTGCCGTACGCGGCGCCCTGATCGATCTGACCCACGAGGGTCTGGTCGAGCGGATCGCCAACCGCGGTGCTCGGGTGCGGGTGGTCAGCATCGAGGAGGCCGTCGAGATCATCGAGGTCCGGGCCGCCGTCGAGGCGCTGTGCGCGGCCAAGGCCGCCGAGAAGATCACCGACGAGGAGATCGCCGAGCTGCGTCGGCTCGGCGAGGAGATGTCGGCCGCGGTCGCCTCCGGCGACGTCGGCACCTACTCCAAGCTCAACACCCGGCTCGACGAGCGCTTCGTGGCGATCTCCGGCCAGCAGGTCGCGGCCGAGACGCTCGCGCGGCTCCAAGGCCGGAGCGTACGTCACCAGTACCGGCTCGCCTACCGGCCCGGTCGTTCCCAGGTCTCGCTGCCCCAGCACCTCGCGATCATCGAGGCGCTCGCCCGGCGTGACCCCGCTGCTGCGGACACCGCCGTGCGCGAGCACCTCGCCAGCGTCCTCGAGGCCGTACGCGAGGTCGCGCGGGAGAGGTAGCGCGAAGGGCTGGTGCGTTGGTCTCGACACGCTCGGCCGCAGGCGGCCTCGCGGCTCGACCAGCGGGTTTGGGCGTTGGTTGAGCCGCCGGAGCCGCTAGGCGTAGGCGTGTCGAAACCAACACAGTCGCTTCCGTGACCGTTCAGGCGAGGTCTTGAAGCCAGTCGCGACTGGCGCGGGCGACCCGGCCGGGTACGCCGAGGTCGTCGAGCATCTCGGCGGCGGCCGCCATCTCGTGGGAGCGGCGTACGGCGTGGCGGTGGCTGCCTTCGACGAGGCGGTCGAGGGTCGCGGCCGAGGCGCGCTCGAGCTCGCGCATGATCTCGGTGCGGGTCTCCTCCTCGAGCCCGGCGGCGCGGGCCGCGGCCAGGCTCTCCAGGACGGCGGCGCCGAGGCCCTTGTAGAAGACCGAGCGGAGCAGCTTGCGGGTCGCTGCGTCGCCGACCTGACCGTCGATCACCTCGACGTTCGCGCCGCCCGTACCCAGCAGCCGCGCCGCCTCGGCGGCACCCGGGCCGGCGGCGATCATCGGCACCCGGATGCCGAGGTCGGGCACGGTCGACATCAGCGCGACGTCGGCGAAGGCGCAGTGCCCCTCGAGCACCGCGGCGACCTCGCGCTTGCGGGCCGGCGAGGAGGTGTTGACGTCGGCCCAGACCGTCGTCACCGACAGTCCGGTCAGTGCGTTGCGGGCGGCGTCGACCGAGTCGGTGGCCGAGTTGACGCTGATCACCAGGTCGGCGCCGTCGGCGGCGTCGGCCTCCGAAGCGCACGCGACGGTGCCGGGCGGAGCGCCGACTGCAGGGTCGTAGGCCCGCACGGTGACTCCTGCCGTCAGCAGGTCGGCGACGAACGCCGAGCCGGCCTCGCCGAGCCCGAGAACCGCGACGATCATGCCGGGCGCTCTCCCTTCTTCGCCTTCTGGATCAGCTCGTAGACGTGTGCGCGCAGCTCCGCGAAGTGAGGAGCGGAGCGGGTGGTCAGCTGGTCGCGCTCGCCGGGGAGGTCGATCGCGACGTCCTCCAGGATCACCGTCGGCCGGTTGGAGAGCACCAGCACGCGTTCGCCCAGGTAGACCGCCTCGTCGATGTCGTGGGTGACGAAGAGAACGGTGACGCCTAGCCGCTTCCAGAGCTCGCGCACGAGGTCTTCGAGGTCGGCCCTCGTCTGGGCGTCGACGGCGGCGAACGGCTCGTCCATCAGCAGCACCGAGGGCTCATAGGCGATCGCGCGGGCGATCGCGACCCGCTGCTGCATGCCGCCGGAGAGCTGCCAGGGGTGCGAGGAGGCCGAGTCGGCCAGGCCGACGGCGGTCAGCGCCTCGTCGACCAGCTCGGTCCGGCGGGTGCGCGGGATCTTCTTCTCCTTGAGCGGCAGCTCGACGTTCTGCCGGACGGTGAGCCAGGGGAACAGGGAGCGTCCGTACTCCTGGAAGACCACCGCCATCCCGGCGGGCGGCTCGGTGACGGCGGCGCCGTCGAGCTCGACGACCCCGGCGGTGGTCTCGAGCAGCCCGCTGATGCAGCGCAGCAGGGTGGTCTTGCCGGCGCCGGAGGGGCCGACGATGCAGACCAGCTCGCCCTGGCCGATCGAGAAGTCGAGCTGCTCGATGGCCTCCAGCGAGGTGCCGCCGGTGGTGTAGGTCTTCTGCAGGCCGCGTATGTCCAGGGCAGTTGGCACGGGATTCTCCTCTGTGGTCAGGCGCCGCGGTCGGCCTGGCGCAGGCCGCGGTACCAGGCGAGCGAGTGGTGCTCGACTAGACGGAACAGGACCGAGAGCAGGAAGCCGAGCATCCCCAGGAGGATGATCCCGGTCCACATCTGCGGGACGGCGAAGCTGCGCTGGAACTGCACGATCGAGGCGCCGAGGCCGCGGTTGGCGCCGAAGAGCTCGCTGATCACCATCAGGATCACGCCGATCGAGAGCGCCTGTCGCGCTCCCGCCGCGATCTGCGGTGAGGCCCCGCGCAGGACGACCTGCCGCAACCGGGTCCACGCGCTCAGCCGGTAGCAGCGGGCGGTGTCGAGCATGACCTCGTCCAGGCCGCGTACGCCCTCGACGGTGTTGAGCAGGATCGGCCACAGGCAGCCGAGCGCGATCGTGACGATCTTCGAGGTGTCGCCGGTGTAGCCCAGGAACAGCGCGATCACCGGCACCAGGACCGGCGGTGGCACCGCCCGGAAGAACTCCAGCGTCGGCTCGCAGAACGCGCGGACCGAGCGGTGGAGGCCGATGACGACCCCGAGGAGTACGCCGCCGGCCAGCGCGACCAGATAGCCGACCGCGAGCCGCGAGAGACTCGGCAGCACGTCGCCTCGCCAGCGGTCGGCGGTCCAGGTCTCCCCGAAGACGCCGAGGATCTTGGACAGCGGCGGCCAGAAGACGTTCGTGGAGCCGGCCGAGGCGAACCACCACACCGCGACCAGCACGATGGGTAGGGCGAGGGCGTACGCGACGGTCCGAAGGGCTCTCATCGGGCCTCCTTGCGGACCGAGACGTGCCAGCGGAGCGTGCGCCGTTCCAGGGCCCGTGCGGCCAGGTTGACGAGGACGCCGATGCTCCCGACGACGATGACCAGGGCATAGGTCTTCTCGACCGCGCCGGAGGACTGTGCGACGCCGATGGACTTGCCGAGGCCGGGCACGCCGATGATCAGCTCGGCGGTGATCTCCAGGATCAGCGCGACCGAGGCGGCCAGCCGGAAGCCGGTCATGAGATAGGGGAGCGCGGTGGGCCACAGGACCGTGCGGACGGTGGTCAGCCGCGAGAAGCGGTAGGAGCGGGCGGTGTCGCGCACGACCGGGTCCACGTCGGCGACCCCGTAGAGCACCTGCACCAGGATCTGCCAGAACGAGGCGTACACGACCAGGATGAGCGCCGAGGTCGGCCGGCTGCCGTAGAGCAGCACGACGAGCGGGATCAGCGCGACCGAGGGGATCGGGCGCAGGAACTCGATCGTGGAGGCGGTCAGGTCGCGCAGGAAGCCGACCGAGCCGATGACCACGCCGAGCACGATGCCGGCGGCCATCGCGATGGCCAGGCCGGTCGCCCAGCCGCGCAGGGTGGCGCCGAGGTCGGTCCAGAACGTGGCCTCGCCGAACTGGTGGAGCAGTTCGGCGAACATCGCGCTGGCCGGCGGGAGGTAGCTGTCGTCGACGATGCCGAGACGCGGCAGCACCTCGGCAAGGCCGACGACGACGAGCAGACCGAGGACACCCAGGGCGGCGTCCCGGCCGCGGCCGGCGACCCGCTTGGGGCGGGTGCCGGCCAGGGGCAGGGTGGCGACGGTCACGGAAGCAGAGCGTCCACGTCCGGGTCCTTGGCGAACAGACCGTCGGCCTCGGAGAGGTCCGCCAGCTTCTGGATCGAGGCGGCGTCGATCTCGGAGGTCCACTGCGGCATGTTGAGCTCGGCGAGCACCTTGTCGTCGATGTCGGTGTAGGTCGGGAGGATCTCCTTGACCTCGTCCGGGTGCTGCTGGGCGTAGTCGAGCGACTCGTTCATCGCGGCGGTGAAGGCCTCGACGGTGTCGGCGTCGGACTCGGCGTAGCTCGTCGAGGTGAAGTACTCCGCCACCGCGAGGCCCGGGTCGGCGGCGACGAAGTTGGAGCCGAGGTCGGTCATGCCGGCTTGGGTGCCGATGGTGAGGAACGGCTCGACGACCTGGCCCGCGTCGACGTCGCCCTTCTCGATCGCCGGGCCGATCTCGGGGAAGGCCAGCTCGACGTACTCGATCTTGGTCGGGTCGCCACCGTCTTGACGGACGAGCTCGTTGGTGGTGGTCGTGTTGATGTTCTTGAGTGTGTTGACCGCGACCTTCTTGCCCTCCAGGTCCTTGGGCGACGTGATGTCGCTACCGGCCTTGACCAGGACACCGGCCATGTCGGCCGCAGGATCCTCGGTGGCGTTGACGCCGGCCGTGACGACCTCGATCGGGACGTCCTGGGTCTGGGCCAGGAGCAGGGAGGTCGTGTTGGAGAAACCGAACTGGTACTGACCGCTGGCCACCGCGGGGACGATCGCCGCGCCGCCCTGGGCGAGCTCGAGACTGACGTCGAGTCCCTCCTCCTTGAAGAAGCCCTTCTCCACCCCCAGGTAGATGGGGGCGACGTCCACGATCGGGATCACGCCGACGGTGATCTCGGTGGCGCCGTCGGCACCCTCGTCGGCGGACCCGCCGCCACAGGCGCTGAGCGCGAGCGGAAGGGCGAGAACGAGTGCGGTTGCCAGACCGCGGTGCGCGGTGCGGGCAGGGGAGCGGTTCATCGGGGACTCCTCGTGGGCCGGTCGCCCGCTCGATCGCAGGCAGGTCGCCAGTGTGATGCACACCACGAGATATTGTAAACAATCTTGGCGGCAATTTTACCGGCTGGGTTGTGGGGTACGGCCGCCGGGGCGACCGCGGCACAACCTAGTGGTGAGCCCGCGTGGAGGCCATCGAATCCGGAGTTCAGTGCACGGAACGATGGAAGTGCTGGTGATGACGGTGCCCATGGTGGTGTCCCTTGCGGAAGACGAGCGCCCCGACCGCGATCGCGGCGAAGACCCACCACGGCACGCCCATCACGACCAGCCCGATCGCCACGAGCAGGAAGCAGGCGACCAGCGGGAACGCCCGCGGCCGGCCCCGTCGCGACCGGCGGGCGACCTGCGGCGGCTGCGGCGCGCTCGGCGGCAGGTCGGTGAAGAGCATCTTCAGGTCGGCCTGGACCTTCGCGGACCAGACCGCGTCCAGGCGCTCGTAATAGTCGTCGTCGGTGAGCCGGCCGGTCGAGTAGTGCTCGGCGAGCCTGGCCGACGCCTTCTCCCGATCGGCCTCGCTCACCCGCAGGTTGTCGAGGTTGCTCATGCGTGTCCCCTTTGTGAATGCCGCTTCGACTGTCGGCGTAGTGTCCCGATATATCGCGAGGGTACGCCGGCAGGAATGCGGCCGCAAGGGACTTTCGTCTGGGCTCGGTCGTCGCCTCAGGTGAGCAGCACGACGACCAGCAGGATCGCCGGCACGGTCGCCAGTGTGCTGACGAAGATGACGTCACGCGCCAGCAGCACGGCCCGGTTGTAGCGCTGCGCGACGACGAACACGTTCTGGGCGGTCGGCAGCGCCGAGAGCACCGTCACCGCCAGCAGGGCCTCGGCGTCGAGCCCGAGGAGGAACCGCCCGATGACGTACGCCGCCACCGGCTGCACCACCTGCTTGGTCGCGACCACGGCGGCCAGGTCGAGCGGGGGCACGCCGCGACCGGGGAGCGGGCCGAGCCGGAGCGCGACCCCGTAGGCGATCAGCATCGAGGGGACCGCCATGCCCGCCACCAGGTCCAGCGGATCGGAGACCGCGGTCGGCAGATCGAGACCGGTGACGGAGAGTGCCACCCCGATCAGGGAGGCGACGGTGATCGGGTTGGTCAGCGGGCGGCGCAGGATCGCCCAGAACGAGAGCCTCGTCGTACTCGCGTCGGCGTCGAGGATCACCAGTGCCAGCGGCTGGAGCACGAGCATCTGCAGCAGGAGTGTCGGCGCGACCAGGACCGGGTCGCCCAGGACGTACGACGCGATCGGGAGGCCGAGGTTGCCGGCGTTGGCGTAGCAGCCGCACAGCGTCGCGACCACCGTGGTGCCCAGGTCGCGGCGGCGAATGCGGGCGACGACGACGATCAGCGTGCCCGAGACCAGCACGGCGCCGGCGACGGCGACCAGGTTGCCGGAGAACACGAAGCCGAGGTCGCTGTCGTCCATGACCGTGATCAGCAGGGCCGGGCTCGCGACGTAGAACGCGAGCGTCGACAGGGTGCGCTGGCCGTGCTGGTCGAGGATCTTGAGCTGGGCGAGCAGGGCGCCGAGGGCGATGAGGACGCTGATCGTGGCGAAGCCGGTGAAGACCCCTGCCACTAGATCTCGCGCCGCAGGTCGAGGAGCCCGCGGGCGGCGTGCTCGGTGACGATGCGTTCGGACTCCGCGGCGTCGCGGGCGCGCAGGGCGATCACGAGGGCGCGGTGCTCGGCGTAGCGGTCGGCGCCGAACTCGTCGCCGGCGAGCAGGTGCGTCCGGGAGATCTCGCGCTGCCGGGACCGGGTCAGCGAGCGGGACTGCTCCAGCAGGCGCAGCAGGACCGGGTTGTGGGCCGCGGCGTTGACCTGCTCGTTGAAGCGGCCGAGGACGTCGAGGAAGCGGTCGGCGTGCTTCTCGACAGGCTTGTCGTCGCGGTGGCGTGCCCGGATCAGGATCACCAGGTCGTCGGCCTCGTCGAGCAGGCGGTCGAGCTCGTCGAGCTCGTCGTCGGTCGCGTGCCGCGCGGCGAACCGGGCGGCCAGGCCGCGCAGCGCGACCTCCACCTCGGCCAGGTCGTGGCTGGCGTCCTCCTCGATCCGGGCCACGAGGGTCGTACGTGGCCCCACCCGCTCCACGAGTCCGTCGAGCTCGAGTCGCCGGATCGCCTCGCGGACCGGCGTCGGGCTGACGCCGAGGCGCTCGGCCATGCCGCGCTCGGTCACCTTCGCGCCGGGCTCGAGCTCGCCGGACCCGATCTGGCTGCGTAAGGCCTGGTAGACGCGCTCGGCCACGGTCGTGGTCTCCGGCGTGGTCTCGGGGGAGGAGATCGACATGGTGCTGATCCTAGGCCACTTTTTCTGCAGTGCCACCTCTTGACTGTTTTGCTGTAGCAAAACTACTGTGAGCGCCGCCACAGTCCTGAGATCACGGAGGTCCGTCTCGTGAGCACCACCATCCCCACCGCGCCACCACGGCAGCTCGGGCCCCGCCGGATCACCCTCCTCGTCGCGCTGGCGGTCTTCGCCCAGGAGTCGATGTGGAACTTCTACGACAGTCAGGTGCCGCCGCTGCTGCGCGAGCACCTGGCCAGCGCCGCCCTCGTCGGCTTCATCATGGGCATGGACAACCTGCTCGGGATCTTCATCCAGCCGTGGATGGCCAACCGGTCCGACCGGACCCGCACCCGATGGGGCCGGCGGATGCCCTACCTCGCGGTCGGGATGCCGCTGGCGGCGCTGCTGTTCGTGACCCTGCCGCACACCGCGGACTCGCTGCCCCTGCTGATCGTGGTCATCGTCGCGTTCGCGCTGGTCTCGAACTCGTTCAAGCCGATCGGCGAGGCGCTGGTGCCGGACTTCATCGCCCCCGAGCGCCGCAGCCGGGCCAACGCCGCCGTCAAGATCGCCTCCGTGGTCGTGCTGTGGAACCTGGCGCCCTCGGCACGGGTCTTCGGGACGTACGCGGCGCTCTATGCGGTGGGCTGGCAGGCCGGTGCCTTCCTCGGGCCGGCGCTGATCGGCGGCGCCGTGGACGTCCTGGGCTGGCCGACGATGCTGCTCGACATCGCGGTCGTCACGGCGGGCGCGGTCGTGATCGTGGTGCGGATCGACCGCCTCCAGCGGCGCGGCGACGCCGAGAAGGCGGTGTGAGCGCGTTGGCCCGGATCCTGATCACCACCGACTACCTGCGGCCCGGCGACGAGGTCGACGACCTCCTCCGCTCCCGGGGCCACGAGACCCGCTACCCGTCCGGTGACCTGGTCGCGGACCTGGCCGGGGCGGAGGGTGCGCTGGTCGGGCACGACGCGCTCACCGTCGAGGTCCTCGCGTCCACCGACCGGCTGAGGGCGGTCGTACGCACCGGGGTCGGCTACGACGCGGTCGATGTCGAAGCGGCCGCGCGTGCCGGGATCACGGTCAGCAACCTGCCCGGGATCAACGCCAACGCCGTCGCCGAGTACACGATGGGGCTGCTCCTGGCCTCCTCCCGCCGGCTGGTCGAGACCGCGACCGGCGTCGCGTCCGGCGGCTGGCCGCGCCAGGACGGCCGCGAGCTGCGCGGCTCCACCCTGGGCCTGATCGGCTACGGGGCAGCCGCCCGCGCCGTCGTGCCGCTGGCCCGGGCGTTCGGGATGAGGGTGCTGTGCATCACTGCGGTCCCCGAGGCCGAGCGGACCGACCCCGAGGTCCGGTTCGTCGAGCTGCCCGAGCTGCTGGCGGGCGCGGACCACGTCTCGGTCCACACCGCGCTCACCCCACGGACCCGAGGGCTGCTCGACGCCGCCGCGTTCGCGCTGATGAAGCCGGGTGCGGTGCTCGTGAACACCGCCCGCAGCGCGATCCTCGACGAGGACGCGCTCGTCGCCGCCGTACGCGAGGGCCGGATCGCCGGCGCCGCGCTCGACGTGGTCGCCGAGGAGCCGCTGCCGGCGGGGAGCCCGCTGCGCGGGGTGCCCGGCATCGTCGTCCACTCCCACCTGGCCGGGCAGACCGCCCAGGCTCGCCGGGCCGCCGGCGTCGAGGGAGCCAGGGAGCTCCTCGACGCGCTCGCGGGCTGCCCGAAACATGCTGTCAACGCCCACCTGATCGAGAAGAGAGACAACAGATGACCAGCGACACCGCTGACTCCGTCAGCATCCTGGTGCCCAGCGGGATGCTCGGCGCCGGGTTCCCGGAGGAGACGATCACCCGTGGGATCGCGCTGGGGGCGGACGTGATCGCCGTCGACGGCGGCTCCACCGACTCCGGTCCTTACTACCTGGGTGCCTCGAAGCCGAAGACCACGGCCGCCGCGATCGCTCGCGACCTGCGGCTCCTGCTCCGTGCCGCGGCCGGTGCCGGGATCCCGCTCGTCGTCGGCTCCTGCGGCACCAGCGGCACCGACGACGGCGTCGACTGGGTCGCCGGGATCGTCGCCGGCCTGCTCGCCGAGGAGGGCCTGTCGATGAAGGTCGCCCGGATCTACGGCGAGCAGCGCGCCGCCGACCTGAAGGAGCCGCTCGAGGCCGGCCGGATCCACCCGTTGCCGCCGCTCGGCGACCTCGACGTCGCGACCCTCGAGGACTGCACCCACATCGTCGCCATGATGGGCCACGAGCCGATCGCCGAGGCGCTGGCGGCCGGGGCTCAGGTGGTCCTGGCCGGGCGGGCGACCGACACGGCCAACGCCGCTGCGTACGCCCTGCTGACGGGGATGCCCACCGGGCCGAGCTGGCACGCGGCCAAGATCGTCGAGTGCGGTGGCCAGTGCACGACCAACCCGCGGGCGGGCGGGGTCTTCGCGACCATCGACCGGACCGGGTTCACCATCGAGCCGCTCGACGAGAGTGCCGCGTGCACGCCGATCTCGGTGGCGGCGCACATGCTGTACGAGACCGCGAACCCGTTCGAGATGAGGGAGCCCGACGGCACGCTGGACGTGCGTGATGCCGTCTACACCGCGCTCGACGAGCGCCGGGTCCGGGTCGAGGGGTCGCGGTTCCACCACGCCGAGCAGCACACGATCAAGCTCGAGGGCGCCCGGATCACCGGCTACGAGACGATGTCCTTCTCCGCGATCCGCGACCCGCTGATCCTGAAGGACATCGAGGACTGGGCCTCGCTGATGGATGTGGTGTTCACCCAGCGGGTCGAGCAGACCCTCGGCCTGACCAGGGACGACTACGACTACGACCTGCGTCTGTACGGCTACAACGCGGTCCTCGGCGACCTCGACCCCTCGACCGAGCCGCCGCGCGAGGTCGGGGTGATGCTGCTGGTCCGGGCCGCCGACCAGGACCTCGCCACCGCCGTCGCCAAGGTCGCCAACCCGCTGATGCTGCACCTGCCGGCCCAGGACATGGACTACCTGCCCAGCCTGGCCTTCCCAGGGTCGCCTGCCGAGGTCGAGCGGGGAGCTGCGTACGAGTTCGCGCTCAACCACGCCGTCGACAGCCTCACGCCGACCGCGATGTTCCGCACCGAGCTCACTGACGAGATGGGAGAGAAGCACGATGTCTGAGACCACCCTGGGGGACCTCGCGATCGAGGTCCGCTCCAAGAACGCCGGCCCGTTCTGGATCACGATGGAGCTGTTCATGCGCGATGCCGAGGGCTACCGGATCGCGGCCGACGAGACCTTCCTCGACGAGGATGTCGTCGCCGGTCTCTACCGGGTCGACCCCGGGTCGGTCCAGATCTTCCGGATCCCCTCGCTCAACGTCGTCAAGATCTCCTACCCGCGCCCGGTCTCCCAAGGCTCGCTGCGAGACCGCGACGTCCATGCCGGCCAGCACCACGTGCCGCTGGCCCAGCTCGTCGTCTCGAGCTAGAGATCGAGGTGGTCGCAGATCGCCTGGGCCCAGCGCTCATAGCCCGCCGGTGAGGCGTGGAACCCGTCGGCCGCGAAGAAGGACGGCTCGGCGGGACCGAGGTCGGCGGAGCTGACCCACTGCACCGACGTACGCCCGGCGCAGACCAGCCGCGCTGCCACGTCGAGCGCCTCCCCGCGCTCGGCGAGGTAGCGCCGCAGGGTGCGGGGGAGCGACGGGAACGCGCCGAACTCCGGGATCCCCGGGAGCACGGTGCGCGCGGCGTGCTCCTGGAGGGTCTCCACGATCGCGGTCAGATCCCGTGTCCACGCCTCGACCGAACGGCGCGCGAGGATGTCGTTGACGCCCACCAGGAGCACCGCGAGGTCCCACTCGCCGGTGACCTTGGTGAGGATGCCGTGCCGAATCCGCTCGCTCGTCGCGCCGTACTTCCCCAGTGCCCGCCACTCGACCGGGCGCTGGGTCGTTCTCGCGACGGCGCGCGCCGTCGACCCGGCGAAGGCGAGGTCGTGGGTGGGTGCGCCGCGGCCCGACGCGGACGAGTCGCCGACCACCAGCAGGCGCAGCGGAACGGGGTCGTCATCGGCCTCCGGGCCCGGTACGAACCCCTTCGTCGGACCCTCCGGGCGAGGCTCCTTCCCGATGGTCCGGCGGACGTACGCGGCCTGTGCGGCGACCAGCGGGAGCAGCAGTGGATTCATCGTCTCTCCCGGGGCGGAATGTCGTGACGTACGTGCTCTTCCGTCGTTCTACAGCGCGTGCTCCGGTGGGTCTTCGACGTTGGCTGAACGGTGGGCGAATGTCCCCGAAAGGTTTGACACAGACACTCCTCAGCCCGGTCACCGTTGGGGTACAAGACAAGGGAATCAAAGACACGTGACCCGACTCACCGCGTGCCAGCCCTAGCATCACGCCCAGTTGTGAGCGCTCGACCAAAACCCTCCCTCCACTCGAAGGAATGCGACGCCATGTCCGACTTCATCAGCGGCATCTTCAGCCGCCACAAGAACGAGCAGCCGAAGGCCGGGGAGGGGGAGTCGATCGACGTCTCCGCCCCCGGCTACGGCGAGAGCCTGGCCACCACCGAGGCCAGCGCGTACGTCACCGAGCCCCCCGCCCCGGCGATTGCCGAGCCGGTTGCTGACCCGCTTGCCGAGCCGGTTGCCGAGAACCTCATCGAGCCCATCGCCGAGGCCCCTGCCCTCGACCCGCTCTCCGACCCTGAGCACGTCGTCACCGACACCGAGGAGACCCCGGCTGCCGAGGTGGCCGAGCTCGCCGTCGACGAGGTCGAGGTGGGCAGCGACGTCGTGGGCGAGGTCGCCGAGACCGAGGCCGTCGAGGCTGTTGACGAGGCGCCGCTCGAGGGCGTCGACGCCGACGCCCCCGTCGCCGAGACCACCGAGGAGGTCGAGGAGCCCGCTTCCGAGGAGCCGGCCGTCGAGGAGACGTCGGTCGACGAGACTCCGGTCGAGACCGAGGCGGTTGTCGAGGCCACCGACGCCGAGGCGACGGACGCCGCGGACGAGGTCGCCGCCCCGGAGGTTGCCGAGGATCTCGCGCAGGACGGCGCCGTCGAAGACGCGCCCGAGGACGTCGTCGAGGCCACCGAGACGGTCGTTCCCGAGGTCGACGCCGAGGACGCCTTCGTGCCCGCTGACGCGATCGCTGAGGAGGCCGCTGCGGAGGAGCCGACCGAGGTCGAGGATGCGGTGGTGACCGCGGACGAGGGTGAGGCGTCCGAGGTCGTGGAGTCCTTCGAGCCGGGCGACACGACGGAATCGGTCGAGCCGGACACCGAGGTGACCGAGGAGACCGCTCCGGAGGCCGAGGGCGAGCTGGCCGAGTCGCTGGAGGGCGACGCGGCGCCGGTCGACGAGGTCATCGAGGTGGCCAAGCCGGTCGAGGGCGAGACGCAGGTCGAGGAGGCTGCTGCTGAGGAGGTCGACACCGAGGAGGCGCCGGTGGAGGCCGAGGACGTCGTCCCGGTTCCCGAGACCGGCGAGGCGAGCGAGCTGGAGGTCGACGCCGAGGAGACCGACGTGACCGCCGAGGCTGTCGACGAGCCTGTCGAGGCTGCCGAAGAGGTCGAGGCGGCCGTCGAGCCGACCGACGTCGTCGAGGAGGAGCCCGCGGAGACCGACGTCGAGGCCGAGAAGACCGAGACGGTCGTCGACGAGGCGCTGGCCGAGGACGCCGCCGAGGCGCCCGCAGAAGAGGCCGTCGACCCGGTCGCCGTGGAGTCCGAGCCGGTCGAGGAGCCTGCGGTGGTGGAGGAGATCGTGTCCGAGACCCCGGCCCCCGGCTTCGCGCCGGAGCCGGTCCTCGAGCCGGAGCCGACCGCCGACTCGACCCTGACCGGTGTCCTGCGCGCCGCCCGCGCCGCCCGCGAGGAGCGCGGCAAGTCGACGGTGAGCGAGGGCCTCGTCGAGCGCCTCGTCCACCACATCGTGGCCAAGATCGACGGCGTACACGCCATCGACGACGAAGGCACCGTGGTCGACATCGCCGGCGACATCGCCAACATCACGGTGTCCTACGTGATCGCGTACGGCACCCCGGTCAAGGCCAACGCCGTCGCCATCCGCACCCAGGTGATCGAGGCGGTCGAGGACTACTTCGACATCGACGTCGAGGCCGTGGACGTCAACGTGAGCGACTTCCACATCGCCTGACCCAGCCCACGGCGCCTCGGACCGGGTGAGCGATCATCCGGGCCGAGGCTCCGTGGTAGTTGTCGACCGCGCCTGCGAGCATCGGCCCTGTCGAGGACTTCGCCGGTCGCGCGCATCTGCTCGTCCTGGCGCCCACCCGTGGTGGCGAGCGGGATCTCGGCGATGAACCGCCGCTCGCTCTCCGGGATCCGCGCGGCCACGAGATCAGGGTCCGTCGCCGCTGTTCCGTACAGCCGCGGGCCGTCCAGCGCGAACACGTCCAACATCACCAGCCGGCCGGCGACCGTGCGCATGACATTGGTCGGGTTGAGGTCGAGGGGTCCTGGCCACGGCTGCTCCCACCGCAGCCGATCATGGATCCGGAGCGCCACCTCGAGGACCCCGCCGCCGGACTCTTGGATCGCCCGCGCGAACCTCCTCGCCTCGTCCTCGGGCACGCGCTCGAGCAGCTCGAGGATCTGCAGGTTCCCGCCGCCAGCGAGCCGGCGATGGCCGAGCAGCGCCGGCACCTGTCCGGTAGCGGCCGCCTCGCGCTAGAAGGCGGTGTCGTACGTCCCTTCCGGATCGAAAGGGCTGATCCGGGCTGCCGCGCGTCCGTTCGGCGAGCTCAGGGCTATGGCCCAGTCACCCGCTCCGCATCGCACCCATCCGGCGTCGAGCAGAGCGGCTTCCGCATCTTTGTGGTCGGCGTCCGGATGGATGAGCGCCAGGCGGCTGTCGTCCGAACCGGCCTCGGTGGTCATCGCCGATGACTCTAGTGACCTGGGTCGTTCCGACGCCGTCCATTTCTCGGGGCCTCGTGCCGCCTGACATGAGAGAGTGGCGGAAAGCCTCGGAGCGCGCCGCGCCCCGAGGCTTTCGCGTATGACGACACTTCACACCGATCTCAACGACATTCCGTCCCCGGTCATCGCCCGCCTCGCCCGGACCGAGGACCATCTCGCCCTCCGCCACCTCTGGCTGCTGTTCCGCCACGACATGTCGCGTTTCAGTTCCACCCTTCCGTTCGCCGACGGCACCTTCCGCTCCGAGCGGCTCGACGCGGCCCTCCGCTCCGACCCCGGCTGGCGCACCTGGATCCTGACCGCCGGAATCCATCCGCTCGGGTTCGCTCTGGTCCGCGCCGCCGACCAGCCCGTACGCGTCCTGAACAGCTTCTTCGTCGTCGCCGGCGCTCGCCGGGGTGGGCTCGGGCTCCAGTTCGCCCGGGCTGTCGTCTCGGCTGCGCCGGGGGAGTGGGCGGTCGCCTACCAGAACCAGAATCATGCGGCCGCGCGGTTCTGGGAGCGGGTCACCGCGGACGGTGATCCGTCGTGGTCCGAGACCGTGGGCGCCGGCGGCGCGGTCGACACGTGGATCTCGTTCTCTGTGGGAGGCGGGGACTCTGCTCGCGGATCGAGTCGCCCGGCCTCGTCCGACCACCAGCGGCCTACGCTGTGACCTGCGGCAAGCGCACGATCGTCTGTCCTCACGCAGGCACCGGCCTGTCGTCCTGGGTCAGGAGCACATGTGCAGCGTGGCGAAGTCTGGTGGGTGCAGTTCGACGAGCGGCGGCTGGTCGTGCTGCTGTCGGGAGACGAACCGTCCGGGATCCAGGTGATGCAGGTCGTCGCTCCGGCGGGTGTCGACATCACCGGTCTGGGGGTCGAAGTGGCTGTGGGTGCCTCGGATGGGCTGCCTTGTGAAGGTGTCCTTCGGGTTGCGCTTCCGCGGCCGGGGTTCACCCCGTGCACGTGGCTGACCACTGTCTCCCGGGACGATCTCATCGAGCGGGCCGGCGTCCTGTCTGCCGCGAAGCTCAGCGAGATCGACGATGCTCTTCGTCTTGGTGGAGAAACTACGGAGGTGAGTGCGGCGACTGCCGTGAAACTTGGCGAGATGAGGGACAGGGTTCGGCGCGGTGGGGTTGGGTAGGAGTCTTCTTGGGGAGGAGACCTCTCTTGGCGACTGTGTTTCGTTTCTGGGTTCGCCGCCGACCCGTTCTTTGAGTGTTTCTCGATCGCGCGCCGCGTCAAGGACGGGCTTCGCCCGCCGGCTTCGCCGGTGGCCTTCGGCCATCCTGGACTCGGCACCCGATCGAGAAAGATTTCGCCTGTAGCGGGGCGGCGGCGAGAGAGTGGCGCAGCACTCACGTGTCTTGTTCGCTGACTGCGTAACTGTCATCTGACCAGCATTAATGAGTCGCGCGCTCGTACTCGAACGCATATAATAAGGCGTATGAACGAGACCATCGACCGCCTCCTCGCCGGGCCACCCCTGGGTGCGTCCGAGGGGGAGCTGGTCGACTGGATCACTCGGCTCGAAGCAATCAAGTGCACCGCCGAGGCCGTCCAAGCGGAAGCGGCGGTACGTCTGGAAGAAGTGGTCCGGGCACGCCAATTAGGGGCTGGGGTTCCTGCCCGGAGACTGGGCGAGGGGGTCGCGTCCCAGGTCGCGCTCGCGCGGGGGGTCGCGCCCGAGAAGGGCGCGAAACTGCTCGGGCTGGCGAAGGTCCTGCTCGGCGAGATGCCGCACACCTTCGCGCTGATGAAGGCCGGACTGTTCTCCCAATGGCAGGCCACGATCTTGGCCCGGGAGACCGCCTGCCTGTCGCTGGAGGACCGTCGGGTCATCGATGAGAACCTCTGCGCCACCGGTCCGAGCGGCGAGGTACCGACGGTGGTGTCGATGGGGCTACGGCAGCTCGAGAACGCGGCCAAGAAACTCGCCATCACCCTGGACCAGGCCTCCGTGGTCGCCCGCGCCGCGAACGCGACCAAAGACCGCCGGGTCAGTCTGCGACCGGCCCCGGACACGATGACCTGGCTCGGCGCCCTGCTCCCTGTCAAAGACGGCGTCGCGGTCTTCGCGGCCCTGGATCAGGCCGCGAAGGCAGCCCGTGCCGCCGGTGACGGGCGGACCCGGGGTCAGGTCATGGCCGACACCCTTGTCGAGCGGGTCACCGGCCGTGAGAAGGGCGGTGTGAAGCCTCGGATCGAGGTCAAGATCGTGATGAGCGCCGACGCCCTGGCCAACACGGGCGACCAGCCCGCCATGGTCGAGGGCTACGGACCGGTCCCCGCCGAATGGGCCCGCGACGCGCTCACCGACGCCGAGGTCTTCATCCGGCGCCTGTTCACCGACCCAACCGGACAACTGGTCGCGATGGAATCCCGCTCCAGGAAGGCACCCGACGGGCTCGCGGAGTTCATCACCACCCGCGACGGCGGCACCTGCCGCACCAGCGGCTGCGATGCTCCGATCCGCAACATCGACCACATCCAACGCCACACCGACGGCGGCGAAACCAACGCCGCGAACCTCCAAGGGCTCTGCGAACGATGCAACCAGGCGAAAGAGGCACTCGGCTGGCGAGCCAGACCCGGACCCGACGGCAGCATCATCACCACCACACCCACCGGGCACACCTACACCAGCCCACCACCCGAGCCCTGGCGACATCACCCACCGCCCGACGCCCAGGCCCCGGACCCGCCGCCACTATCACCAGCCGAGATCCGGCTGCGCAACGTACTCCTCGACCACACCCTCGCCGCGTGACCAGTGTTGCGGTCAGGTGAGGGGGAGGAGGTCGCGTTCGGCGAACACCTTCTTGGCGGTGAAGGTGGCGTTCAGAGCGCGCGGGAAGCCGCAGTAGACCGCGGAGTGGAGGAATGCCTCGATGATCTGCTCGGGGGTCAGGCCCACGTTGAGGGCGGCGTTGATGTGGACCTCGAGCTGAGGCTCGCAACCGCCGAGGGCGGTGAGCATGCCGAGGGTGACGAGCTGTCGGTCCCGCGGCTCCAGGCCGGGGCGGGCGTAGATCTCACCGAAGCCCCAGGCGACTACCTGGTGGCCCAGCTCGGGGGCGATGTCGGCGAGCGAGTCGATGACTCGGGCTCCGGCCTCGCCGTCGATCGCGTCGAGGATCTCGCGGCCGTGGTCGTGGCGAGCGGAGCGGGAGATGGGGTCCTGGGCGGGGTTCTCGAAGGTCATGCCGCGCACGCTAGGAGTTGGAGTGCACTCGAAGTCAACGGATCGACGCGGATGCTACGAGGCGTACGCGATCTGCTCCTGGATCTCGAAGAGGAGGCCGTCGGCGGCGGCGATGTAGACGTCCTGGTCCACGAGGTTGCCCTGCATGCGCATCAGGCCGCGGGGGCTGAAGTAGGTGTGGTGGTCGGTCAGACGCAGCGCGGGCTCGACCTCGAGCCCGCCGCAGGCGTCGCCGATCTGGCGCAGGAACATCAGCGACTCGTAGCAGGACTCGCCCACGGCGTTGAGGGAGGGCGCGTACTCGCCGAAGCGGCGGTAGTAGCGCTCGGCCAGGCCTGCCGACTCGGGGGTGGTGAGGCCGTCGAAGTAGGCAGCGGCGGCGAAGACGTTCGCATTGGCGCCGACGCCACCGGCGAGCAGGGTGTTCTCCTCCACCGCTGGGCTCAACCGGGTCAGCGACGAGCTCAGCCCGGCGGCGGCGAACTGGCGGTTGAAGTGCACCGCGTCCTGCCCCATCAGCAGCATGATCACCCCGTCCTGCCCGCCGCTCTCCAAGCCGCGCAGCACACCGGCGAAGTCGCGGGTCCCCAGCGGGACGTACGTCTCGCTCACGACCTCCGAGGGCGACCCGCGCAGTGCGGCCCGGGCCGTCGAGCCGGTGACGCGCGGGAAGACGTAGTCGTTGCCCACCACCGCCCAACGGGAGATGCCGTGGTTGGCCCGCATCCAGGTGGTGGCGGGGAGCAACTGGTTGACCGGGCGCTCCCCGATCATGAAGACCCCGGGAGTGTCGTCGCCGCCCTCGTGCATGGCGGCGAAGGCGTACAGCGCCCGGCCGCCGACGCGGTCGGTGATCGCCTGGCGGACGGCAGAGATGTGCCAGCCGGCGATCGCGTCGACCCGGCCGAGCTCGACGAGCCGAGCGACCTCGGACGCGACCTCGTGGGGAGCGCGCCCGGCATCGATCGCGACCAGCTCGACCGGCCTCCCGGCGATCCCGCCGCCGGCGTTGAGCTCCTCGGCGGCCAGCTCGCCGCAGGCCAGGCAGCCGGGACCGTAGATCCCGGTCGGGCCCTGCATCGGCACCACGAACGCGATCGAGAGGGCGCCCGGTGGGCGGGGCGCGAGGCCGAGCAGGGCATGCGACGCCGGGGTGAACGACGGCGGGGACATCGGCACCTGCTCCCAGACGAACCGGACGGGATGACTCACCATTGAGCCGATGGATGGTTAGGGTACGGGAGTCGGGCCCTCGGCGCAGCGGGCATCCAGCAGACATTCGTGGGAGGACGCCATGGAGGTGGCCGAGACGGCCGGCACGGATCTGCGCAGCTCGGATCTGGCAGTTCTCCTCGCTCGTGCGCAGCGCCGGATCGAGCGTGCGCTCGCCGAGGGGTACGCCGACTTCGACCTGACCGCCGAGCAGTGGCGCATCCTCAGCGTGCTGCTCGACGAGCCGGGCCAGACGATGACGCGTCTCGCCGACGGCGCCGCGCTCCCAGCCGGCACCCTGACCCGCCACGTCGACCGCTTGGTCGAGCGCGGGCTGGTGCTGCGCAAGGTGCATGCCGAGGACAAGCGCCGCGCCGTGGTCGCGCTCTCGCTGGTGGGTGCATCGGCGACCCGGGAGATCCGCGCCCGACAGCAGACCGAGGCCGTCGCCGGCGTCGCCCGCGACCTCCGGGCGGCCCTCGACGAGCTCTGCTGAGAAGGCGTTTCCGTCCGGAAACAAATCCTCACAGAGCCCGATACATCGGCGAAACAAGCCGTCCCTAGATTCCTTCCATTCGAGAGCAATTGTCCGATGGAAGGACCCCCATCCCGTGCGTACGAAATTCTCGAGCCGCATCCTCGCGGCCAGCTCGGTGCTCGCCCTGGGCCTGACCGCGACCGCCTGTGGCGGCGCCAAGACCGGTGACACCGCGACCAGCGAGAGCTGCGTCGACACCAGCGGTGACACCATCAAGATCGGCTTCCTGAACTCCCTGTCGGGGACGATGGCGATCAGCGAGACGACCGTCTTCAAGTCCCTGTCGATGGCGGCCGAGGAGATCAACGCCGACGGCGGCGTCCTCGGCAAGAAGCTCGAGATCGTCAGCGAGGACGGCCAGTCCGAGCCGACCGTCTTCGCCGAGAAGGCGACCAAGCTGATCCAGGACGACTGCGTCGCGGCCGTCTTCGGAGGCTGGACCTCCAGCTCGCGCAAGGCGATGCTGCCGGTCTTCGAGGGCAACGACGCGCCGCTCTTCTACCCGGTGCAGTACGAGGGCCTGGAGTCCTCGCACAACATCTTCTACACCGGCGCGACCACGAACCAGCAGATCATCCCCGCGCTGGACTTCCTCAAGCAGGAGAAGAAGATCGAGTCGATCTTCCTGGTCGGCTCCGACTACGTCTTCCCGCGCACGGCCAACAAGATCATCAAGCAGTACGCCGCCGCCAACGGCATCGAGGTGCTCGGTGAGGAGTACCAGCCCCTGGGCTCGACCGACTTCGGCACGGTCGTCGACAAGGTCAAGGCCGCGGGCGCGGACGCGGTCTTCAACACCCTCAACGGCGACTCCAACGTGGCCTTCTTCAAGGAGTACAAGGGCAAGGGCCTGACCGCCTCGGCGATGCCGGTGCTCTCGGTCTCGATCGCCGAGGAGGAGGTCCCGGGCGTCGGCGTGGGCAACCTCGAGGGGCAGTACACGGCCTGGAACTACTACCAGACCATCGACAGCCCGGCGAACCAGAAGTTCGTGACCGACTTCAAGGCGGCCAACGGTGCCAAGGCGGTCACCTCCGACCCGATGGAGGCGGCCTACACCTCGCTGCACCTGTGGAAGGGCATGGTCGAGAAGGCCGACTCGTTCGCAGTCGAGGACGTCATCGATGCCTCCGACGGGGTCACCTACGACGCACCCGAGGGCACCGTCGAGGTCGACGGCGAGAACCACCACATCGCCAAGACCGCGCTCATCGGCCAGGTGAACTCCGCGGGTCTGATCGACACCGTCTGGTCCAGCGACAAGCCCATCGAGCCGGACCCCTACCTGAAGTCCTACGACTGGTGGAAGAACTAACCGTTGGACGCGCTGCTCGCCCAGGTCTTCACCGGCGTCTCCGCCGGTGCGGTCCTGCTCCTCATCGCCCTCGGGCTCACCCTGACCTTCGGTCAGATGGGCGTGATCAACATGGCCCACGGCGAGTTCATCATGGCCGGCGCGTACACCGCGTACGTCGTCTCGACCATCGTCGCCAGCACCGAGCTGAGTCTGCTGATCGCGCTCCCCGCGGGGTTCGTGGTCGGCGGGCTGCTCGGGCTGGCGCTCGAGGCGAGCGTGCTGCGGTGGATGTACGCCCGGCCGCTGGACACGCTGCTGGTCACCTACGGCGTCGGTCTCCTCCTGCAGCAGGTCGCGCGCGACATCTTCGGGGCTCCGGCCAAGGAGGTGCCCGCGCCGGGCTGGCTGGACGGCTCGATCCCGATCCTGGGCTACGACTTCCCGCTGACCAGGCTCTTCATCATCGTCCTGGCCGGGCTCTGCGTGGCGGCGCTGCTCGCGGTGCTCCGGTTCACCGCCCTCGGGCGTCAGATCCGGGCGACCGTCGGCAACCGGGATCTCGCCGAGACCATCGGGATCTCGACGCGCCGCACCGACCGGGCCACCTTCTTCATCGGGTCCGGGCTGGCCGGTGTGGCCGGGGTGGCGCTCACGCTGCTCGGGTCGACCGGCCCCAACCTCGGCACGTCCTACATCGTGCAGGCGTTCCTGGTGGTCGTCGTCGGTGGCATCGGGCACCTCAAGGGCACGATCGTGGCGGCCCTCGGGATCGGTCTGCTGCAGGCCTTCCTCGCCCATGCCCTGACCGGCTCGGTCGCCCAGGTGATCGTCTTCCTGGCGATCGTCGCGTTCCTGCAGCTGCGCCCGCAGGGCATCCTCTCGGTCCGGACCAGGAGCCTGGCATGAGCATGAAGACCCTGAGAATCAAGCACAGTTCTCCGTACGTCGGCTGGCTGCTGCTCGCGGTCGCCCTGCTCGTCCTCGCCCCGGCGGTCCTGTCCGACTTCCGCCTCGGCCTGCTCGCGAAGTACTGCTGCTACGCCATCGCTGCGGTCGGCATCGGCCTGGCCTGGGGCCGTGGCGGGATGCTGGTGCTCGGTCAGGGGCTCTACTTCGGCATCGGCGCCTACGCGATGGCGATGCACCTCAAGCTCGCCGACGCCGGCCCCGGCGGGGTGCCGGACTTCATGGCGCTCTACGGCGACGCCACGGTGCCGGGCTGGTGGGAGCCGCTGCGCAACGGCGGGCTCGCGGTCGTCGTCATCCTCGTCCTGCCGGCACTGGTGGCGGGCCTGCTGGGGCTCGCGGTGTTCAAGCGGCGGATCAAGGGGGCGTACTTCGCCATCCTGAGCCAGGCGCTCGCCGCCGCCTTCGCGATCCTGCTCGTCGGTCAGGTCAAGACCACCGGCGGGGCCAACGGGCTGAACAACTTCCAGGGCTTCTTCGGGTACGCCCTGTTCGACCCGGCCAACAAGCGGATGCTCTACTTCCTCGCCGCCGGGATCCTGCTGGTCTCGATCCTGGCGATGGCCTGGCTCTACCGCACCCGATTCGGTGAGCTGTTGGTCGCCGTCCGCGACGGCGAGGAGCGGGTGCGGTTCCTCGGCACCGACCCGGCCAACGTCAAGCTCGCGGCGTACGTCATCGCGGCCGTCCTCGCCTCGATCGGCGGTGCGCTCTTCGTGCCGATCGCCGGGATCGTCTCGCCCGACGACGTCGGCGTGGTCGCCTCCATCGGGCTGCTCGCCGGGGTCGCGCTGGGCGGGCGTGCCTCGCTGCTCGGCCCGGCCGTCGGCGCGCTGCTGATCGGCTACGCCGAGACCTCGCTCTCCGAGGCGTTCCCGGGGTCGTGGTCCTACTTCCAGGGTGCCCTGTTCGTGCTGGTCATCCTGCTGCTGCCGGGCGGGCTGGCGCAGCTGCTGGGGCTGATCGGGCGGGCGAATGCTCACCGAGGTAGCTCGGTGAGCGATCACATCCCTCGCGGAGTTCCACGAGGGAAGCAGAGCGAGACCGAGATAGCTCGGTCAGCATCCGAGGAGGCGGCAGCGCGATGACTCTGACGGTGAGCGACCTGCGGGTCGAGTTCGACGGGTTCGTCGCGATCGACGGGGTGTCCCTGGACCTCGAACCCGGCCGGCTGCACTTCCTGATCGGCCCCAACGGAGCCGGGAAGACGACGCTCGTCGACGCCCTGACCGGCTTGGCGAAGGGGAGTGGTGAGGCGCGGTATCGCACACGCGATCTGCTCGCGCTGGCATCGCACCGGATCACCCGCCTCGGGGTGGGGCGTACGTTCCAGACGGCCACGGTCTTCGAGGAGCTGAGCGTGCTGCAGAACCTCGACATCGCCGCCGGCGTGCACCGGGCGCGGTGGCGGCTGATGCTGCCGCGGCGGGGGACGCCCGAGCAGGTCGCCGAGGTGCTGGAGACCGTCGGGCTCACCGAGCTGGCGGACCGGCCCGCGGGCGTGCTCTCGCACGGGCAGAAGCAATGGCTGGAGATCGGCATGCTGCTGGTCCAGGACTCCTCGGTGATGCTGCTCGACGAGCCCGTCGCCGGGATGTCGGCCGAGGAACGGGACGAGACCGGCGAGCTGCTGCGCCGGATCAGCCCCGAGCGGACCGTCGTGGTCATCGAGCACGACATGGACTTCGTACGCCGGTTCGCCGACATCGTCACGGTCCTGCATGCCGGGAAGGTGATCGCGGAGGGCACGGCTGCCGAGATCCGCGCCGACGCCGAGGTGCAACGGGTCTATCTAGGAGAGGACGCCTGATGCTGAGGATCGAGTCGGTCACCGGCGGCTACGGCCGCACCACGGTGCTCCACGAGGTCAGCCTCGAGGTCCCGAGCGGTGCCGCGGTGGCGCTGATGGGTCACAACGGCGCCGGCAAGACGACCCTGCTCAAGGCGGCGGTCGGGCTGGTCCGGGCCAAGAGCGGCCGGGTGCTGCTCGACGGCGAGGACGTCACCGCGCTGAGGCCGAGCGCGCGCGTCCAGCGAGGCCTGGGCTACGTCCCGCAGGGCCAGCAGAGCTTCGGCGACATGACCGCGCTGGAGAACCTCCAGCTCGCCGGCGACCGGGCCGGGATCAGCGAGATGCTCGACCTGTTCCCCGCGCTGAAGGACCTGCTCGGCCGACGCGCCGGGCTGCTCTCGGGCGGTCAGCGCCAGCAGCTCTCGATCGCGCGTACGTTGCTGACCAGGCCGCGGCTGCTGATCCTCGACGAGCCGACCGAGGGCATCCAGCCCAACGTGGTCGCCGAGATCGAGCGGGTGATCTCCGAGCTCACCGGCCGCGGCGACCTCACCGTGCTGCTGGTCGAGCAGCACGTCGGGTTCGCGCTGCGTACGGCCTCTGCCTATTACATCCTCGAGTCCGGCCGGATCACCGCGCGTGGTGACGGCGGCTCCGAGGCGCACGATCACGTCCGATCCCAGCTGGCCGTCTAGAGAGTCGAGAGAGTTGGCGACATGCATCTGACCCCGTCCGACACCGAGAAGCTGCTGCTGTCCGTGGCCGGGATGGTCGCGCGCGACCGGCTCGCCCGCGGGGTGCTCCTCAACTACCCCGAGTCCGTCGCCCTGCTGTCCACCTGGGTGATCGAGCGGGCGCGCGAGGGGGCCTCGGTCTCCGACCTGATGACGCGGGGACGGACCGTGCTCACCCGGGAGCAGGTCATGCCCGACGTCGTCGACATGCTCGTCGAGGTGCAGGTCGAGGCCATCTTCCCCGACGGCCGCAAGCTCGTCACCATCCACCAGCCCATCGCCTGAGGAGGCCAGCATGTCCGTGCAGTCCAGCGGTCCCGGAGCCGTACGTGTCGCCGAGGGCACCATCCGGCTCAACATCGACCGGAGCGAGTCGGAGCGGCGTACGTTGGTCGTCCTCAACACCGGCGACCGGCCGGTCCAGATCGGCTCCCACATCCATCTCGCCGAGGTGAACTCGGCCCTCTCCTTCGACCGCGACGCGGCCGAAGGCTTCCGGCTCGACATCCCCGCCGGCACCTCGCGCCGGTTCGAGCCGGGCGCGTCCCGGGAGGTCGCGATCGTGGCGTTCAAGGGCGCGCGCTTCGTGCCCGGCATCCAGGTCAAGGAGGCGTGATGGTGGAGATCAGCAGGACCGAGTACGCCGCGCTCTACGGCCCCACGACCGGCGACCAGGTGCGCCTGGGCGACACCGACCTGTGGATCGAGGTCGAGGACGACTTGACCGCCGGCGGCGAGGAGTCGGTCTTCGGCGGTGGCAAGTCGATCCGCGAGTCGATGAACCAGTCAACGGTGCCGTCGTCCGAGGGCGCGCTCGACACGGTGATCACCAACGCGCTCGTGCTCGACCACTGGGGCATCGTCCGCGCCGACGTCGGGATCCGCGGCGGGAGGATCGTCGCCCTGGGCCGCTCCGGCAACCCCGACATCGCCGACGGCGTCCACCCCGACCTGATCATCGGACCAGGCACCGACGTGGTCAGCGGTGAGGGCAAGATCCTCACCGCCGGGGCGATCGACGTCCACGTACACCTGCTGTCCCGGTCCCAGATCGTCGAGGCGATCTCGACAGGGACGACCACCATCGGGGGTGGCGGAACGGGACCGTCGGAGGGGTCCAAGGCCACCACGGTCACGGGCGGGCCATGGCATCTGGAGACCGTCCACCGCGCGCTCGATGACATGCCGGTCAACCTGCTGCTGATGGGCAAGGGCAACACCGTCTCCGCGGCCGGGCTGGCCGAGCAGGCGCTGGCAGGGGCAGCCGCCTACAAGGTCCACGAGGACTGGGGCTCGACCCCGGCCGCCATCGACGCCGCGCTGCGGGCCGCCGACGAGCACGGCCTGCAGGTCGCCCTGCACTCGGACTCGCTCAACGAGGCCGGCTACCTGGAGTCGACCGTCTCGGCGATCGCCGGCCGCTCCATCCACGCCTTCCACGCCGAGGGCGCCGGGGGAGGGCACGCGCCCGACATCCTCTCGGTCGCCTCGCTGCCCTACGTCATCCCCGGCTCCACCAATCCGACCCTTCCGCACACCGTCAACACCGTCGCCGAGCACCTCGACATGCTGATGGTCTGCCACCACCTCAACCCGCGGGTTCCGGAGGACCTGGCCTTCGCCGAGTCCCGGATCCGGGCGACCACGATCGCCGCCGAGGACGTACTCCACGACCTCGGCGCGCTGTCGATCACCTCCTCCGACGCCCAGGCGATGGGCCGCATCGGCGAGGTGATCTGCCGTACCTGGCAGGTCGCCCACGCGATGAAGGCCAGGCTCGGCTCGCTGGGTGGGCCGGCCGACAACGTGAGAGCCAAGAGGTACGTCGCGAAGTACACGATCAACCCCGCCATCGCCCACGGGATCGCCGCCGAGGTCGGCTCCGTGGAGCCCGGCAAGATGGCCGACCTGGTCCTGTGGGACCCGCGGTTCTTCGGCATCCGGCCCGAGGTCGTGATGAAGGCCGGTGCCCTGGTCTGGGGTGCCCTCGGCGACCCGAACGCCTCCATCCCGACCCCGCAGCCGGTGCTCATGCGACCGACGCTGGTCGGGCCGGGCGCGGACCACGCGGTCTCGTTCGTCGCCCCTTCCGCGCTGGAGGCCGGTCTCGCCGAGCGTCTCGGTCTGCGCCGCCGTCTGGTCCGTCTCGCGCCCACCCGGGAGATCGGCAAGGCCGACATGATCAACAACTCCGCGACCCCGGACATCCGGGTCGAGCCCGAGACGTTCCGCATCCACGTCGACGGCGAGCTGATCGAGCCCGCCCCTGCGACCGAGCTGCCGCTGACCCAGCTCTACTCGATGTTCTGAGCGCGATGTCCGAGAACCTGCTGATGATGCTGCTGGCCGACGCCCGCCTCCCGGTCGCCGGACACACCCAGTCGGGCCAGCTGGAGGCAGCCGTACGCTCCGGACTCACCGCTGAGCACGTGCCGGCCTTCATGCGGTCGCGACAGGCGAGCGTCGTACGGGTCGAGGCGGGTACGGCGGTGGTCGCGCTGCACCGGCTGCGCGCCGGTCTGCCGTTGGAGCCGGTCGTCGACGCGTGGGCGGCCCGCACCCCCGCGGCCCCGATGCGGGACACCTCGCGCACGCTCGGCCGCGCGCTGTTGCGGCTGGTCAAGCGCCTGTTCCCGGACTCGCCGCACGTCGCAGAGGTGGCGGTCCTCCAGCGTCCCTGTCGTCCGCTCGTCCTGGCCGCGGCGGCCGCCTCCGGTGGCCTCGCGCCGGCTTCGCTGGGTCGCCTGGTGGCGTACGACGACCTGCAGACGGTCGCCTCGGCAGCCCTCAAGCTGCTGCCCCTCGACCCGCTCGACGCCACCTCGTGGGTGCACGACCTGCTCCCGGAGGCCGAGCGGCTCGCCACCGAGGTCGCCCCGCTCACCGATCCCGACCAGATCCCCGCGCCCAGCGCACCCCATCTCGACCTGTGGGCCCTCGCCCACGCCGACACGACCAGGAGGTTGTTCAGTGCTTGAGAACGCGAAGGACGGCAGGGGGCTGCGCATCGGAGTGTGTGGCCCGGTCGGCACCGGCAAGAGCTCGCTCATCGCGCTGCTGTGCCGGGAGCTGGCCGCCGACCTGGAGATCGGTGTCGTCACCAACGACATCTACACCGACGAGGACGCCCGCTTCCTCCGCTCCGCCGGCGTGCTCGACCCGGCCCGTATCCGGGCCGTCGAGACCGGCGCCTGCCCCCACACCGCGATCCGCGACGACGTCACCGCCAACCTGATCGCGGTCGAGGAGCTCGAGGAGGAGTTCGCACCACTCGATGTGGTCCTGGTCGAGTCCGGCGGCGACAACCTCACCGCGACCTTCTCCCCGGCGCTGGTCGACACCCAGATCTTCCTGATCGACGTCGCCGGCGGCGGCGACGTCGCCCGCAAGGGCGGTCCCGGCATCGAGCGCGCCGACCTGCTCATCGTCAACAAGACCGACCTCGCCCCGTACGTCGGTGTCGACCCGGTCGCGATGGTCTCCGACGCGGGGTCGGTGCGCGAGGGCCGACCGGTCATCGCGCTCTCCCGCACGGATCCGGCCTCCGTCGAGGCGCTGGTGGCGTGGGTGCGGTCCGAGCTGACCCGGCACCGCGGTGGCGACCTGGTGCCGGCCGACCCCGGCCCGATGGCGCCGCACTTCCACGCGGACGGCAGCAGCCACACCCACGAGCACGACGCCGAGCATGTCCACGACCATCAGCACGCCTGAGCTGGCCAGCGGCTCCCTGACCCGGGTGCGGGTCGGAGCGGTCGACGGCACGCGCGTGCGCATCGGGACCGACGTCGCCGGCCCGGCGACGGCTCCGGCGCTGCGCCCGATGCTGCTCGCCAGCGACGACCGCTCGGCGCGGATCTCGCTGGTCCCCGACGGCGCGATGCTCCTCGCCGGCGACGACGTCACGGTCGAGGTCGAGGTGGGGGAGGGTGCGAGCCTGACCCTGGTCGAGCCTGCCGGGACGGTCGCCTACGACATGGACGGTGGACGGGCCTCCTGGTCGGTCCGCATCACCCTCGCGACGAGCGCCACCCTGGTCTGGGCCGGCGAACCGTTCGTCGTCTCCGCCGGCGCCGACGTCACCCGCGACACCCGGGTCACCCTCGCGCCCGGAGCCAGGCTCGCCCTTCGTGAGACCCTCGTCCTCGGCCGGCACGGCGAGCGGCCCGGTCGGGTGAGCACCACCTGGTCGGCCCACGAGCACGACGGGCGTCCGATCCTGGTCGAGTCGCTCGACCTGGACGCCGCCTCGCTGGCCCCCGGACTCCTCGGCCCGCACCGGGTGCTCGGGTCGGTCACCGCGCTTGGGCGAGACGTACCGCCCGAGGCCTGCCCGGACGGACGGCTCGATCTGGAGAGCGGCGGGACGCTGTGGCGCCACCTGGCGAGCGAGACCCACGAGATCCCGAACGAGCCGTGGGAATGCGCCACGACTGGTTGAGGTTTCAACGGTCGTGACTGACATCGAGTTCGGCCTGGACACCTTCGGCGGGGTCACCCGCGACGCCGAGGGCAAGCCGCAGCACCACGCGCAGGTGATCCGGAACATCGTCGAGGAGGGCGTGCTGGCCGACCAGGTCGGGCTCGACTTCTTCGGGGTGGGCGAGCACCACCGCCGCGACTTCGCCGTCTCCAGCCCCGAGATGGTGCTGGCCGCGGTCGCCTCCCGCACCGAGCGGCTGCGACTGGGCTCCGCGGTGACCGTGCTCAGCTCGGATGACCCGGTGCGGGTCTTCGAGCGGTTCGCCACTCTCGACGCGGTCTCGAACGGCCGCGCGGAGATCGTCGCCGGCCGCGGCTCGTTCACCGAGTCGTTCCCGCTGTTCGGCTTCGACCTCGCCGACTACGAGGAGCTCTTCGAGGAGCGGCTCGAGCTGCTCTCCGCGCTGCTGAAGGAGGAGAAGGTCACCTGGGAGGGCCGCACCCGCGCCGCCCTCACCGACCAGGAGGTCTTCCCGCGCACCGAGAACGGCCTGACCGCCTGGGTCGGCGTCGGCGGCAGTCCGGAGTCGGTCGTACGCACCGCCCGCCACGGCTTCGGCCTCTTCCTGGCGATCATCGGCGGTCCGGCCGACCGCTTCGCGCCCTACATCGACCTCTTCGAGCGCGCCCAGGACGAGTTCGGGACGCCTCGGCAGCGCGTCGCCGTCCATTCGCCCGGGTTTGTCGCCGAGACCGACGAGCAGGCCCGGGAGACGGTCTACGAGGGCTGGCTGGCGATGCGCACCCAGATCGGCCACGAGCGCGGCTGGCCGCCGCCGAGCCCCGGCGACTTCGAGCGCGAGATCGAGGGAGGCTCCCTCTACGTCGGCTCGCCCGAGACGGTCGCCCGGAAGCTGGCGGGCACCATCAAGGTGCTCGGCGTGGACCGCTTCGACCTGAAGTACGACCAGGGCCAGGTGCGTCACGAGGACCTGATGGCCTCGATCGAGCTCTACGGCACTCAGGTCGTCCCGCTCGTCAAGGACATGCTGGGCTGACCTACTCGATCCGAACGGTCTCCACGCGCGTCGCCACCACCTCGCCGGCATGCAGCACGGTCCGCGAGGTGGGGGCGGCGGCGATGGCCGCGGCGGGCGTCGGCACGTCGAGGACCAGCAGGTCCGCGGGCGCACCGACGACGATCCCGTACGCGTCGAGGCCCACCGCCGACGCGGCTGCGTCGGTGACGAGGTCGAGCGCGACGGCGAGGGTCTCGTCGGTGCGGAAGCCGGACTGGTAGGCGACCTGACGGGCGATCGCGAGCATGTCGCCGTCGCCGTAGGGCCACCAGGCGTCACGGATGTTGTCCGAGCCGGACCAGACCGTGGCGCCCTCCTCACGCAGCACCAGCACCGGCGGCATCGGTCCGGCCGGCCCGTTGGTGAGCACCGAGACGCCCGCCTCGGCGAAGAGGCCGCCGATGCGCCGCGCCTCGTCGAGAGGGATCGAGCCGAGGCCGTACGCGTGGCTGACGTTGATCCTCCCGCCCAGCCCCTCGGCGCGGGTACGGGCGGCGATCAGCTCGTACTGACGGACCGCGGGAGCGCCCAGGTCGTGGAGGTGGATGTCGACACCGGCCCCGTGCCGGGCGGCGAGGCCGAAGACGACGTCGAGGTGGGCCTCGGCGTCGCCGTCGAAGCCGTCCGGGTCCAGTCCGCCGACCAGGTCCGCGCCCGCGGCCAGCGCCTCGTCGAGCAGCTTCTCGGTGCCCGGCGAGGTGGTGATCCCGCTCTGCGGGAAGGCGACGATCTCGATCCGCAGCCGGTCGCGGAGCGCCTCGCGCACCTCGAGCACGGCCTCCAGACCGGCCAGGCCGACCTCGGGGTCGATGTCCACGTGCGTACGCACCGTCCCGGTGCCGAACGAGATCATCTGCTCCGCCAGCGCCCGGGCGCGCTCCACCACGGGCACACCGACCTCGCCGCGCAGGGTGTGCTCGGCCGCCACCCGCTCGCGGACGGTCGTGCCGGGATGGTGCGGGTGCCAGCCGGAGCCGATCAGCGTCTTGTCCAGGTGGGCGTGGCCGTTGACGAGCGCCGGAAGCAGGAGGGCACCGTCCAGATCCATGTCGCCCTCGGCGACCGAGGAGGACGGCGGCGAGACCGCCGAGATCGTCCCGTCGGCCACCGAGACGTCGACCCGGGAGCCGTCGGCCAGGGTGGCGTTGCGAAGTGTCCTGATGCCGGTCATGAGGTGACCTCCATGGTCTGGGTACGGATGCTGCGTTGCCGATGTACGAGCGTCCCCGACCGGAGCGAGGCGAGGACCGAGGGTACCTGGAGCGCGACGAGCCGGGGGTCGTCGGTGTCCAGCACGACCAGGTCGGCCACATCGCCCGCCGAGGTGCCGTGCGGGGGGCCGGCCGAGGATCCCGGCGGTCCAGGCGGCCTGGAGCAGGTTGCCGTTGCCGTAGGGCGAGAACGCGTTGTGCAGGTTGTTGTTCGAGACCGCGACCCGCACCCCGGCGGCGTGGGCGCGCTCCAGCGGGGCCAGGCTGCGGCTGCCGGGCTCGCCGGACCCGCCGAGGTAGAGGTCGGTGGCCGGCATGACGACCAGCGAGATCCCGGCCTCTGCCATCAGGGCGTACGCGACCTCCTGCTCGTCCATGGACATCGCGGCCAGCTTGGTGACGTGCCCGATGGTGACCTGCCTGTGCATCCCGAGCGCGCGGGTGCGCTCGGCGACGGCCGCGACCATCGACCCCGACGGGTCGTCGTCGAAGTCGAGGTGCAGATCGACCGGGACCCCGAACCGCTCGGCCAGGCCGAAGACGACGTCGAGGTGGGCCTCCTGGTCGTCGTCGACGTACGGGCAGCCGCCGACGACTCCGCCGCCGTGGCGCAGCGCGGCGCTCATCAGCGCGGTCACCTCGCGGGTGAGCCCGTTCTGCGGGAAGACCGAGAGCTGCAGATCGATCCGCTCGGCGTTCTCCTCGCGCAGCGCGATGTGCAGGTCGAGCATGTCGAGCCGGATGCCGGCGTCGACCTCGACGTGCGCCCGGGCGGCCACGACCCCGTGGCGCACCAGCGACTCCACGCCCTGCCGGGCGCCGACCTCGACGATCCCCGCGGGCTGCGTACGCCGCACCTCCTGCATCAGCGCGATCGCCGGGCCCACGCCCGGGCCGGTGACCTCGAGGCCGCCAACCCCCAGCAGGTGGGCCTTGTCGAGGTGGACGTGGGCGTCGACGAAGGCGGGCATGACGACCGCCCCGGCGGCGTCCACGACGGTCTCCGGCCCGATGGGGGACGGGTCGGAGACCGTCGAGACAACTCCGCCGTCGATCCCGAGATCGACCAGGCCGGCGGACGTACGGGCCCCGAGAATGCGGCCGATCACGGTGCTTGCCTGCGTAGGGGTCAACGCTTGATCTCGGGGTCGATGTAGTCGTTGGTCACCAGGTCGTCGCCGGTGAGGTCCGGGACGTTCGCGACGAGCCCCGCCTCGACCTGGACCTTCACCGAGTTCTCGTTGCCGCCCGGGGTGATCGGAGGGCCGTCCTTGATGGCGGCGGCGATCTCGATCAGGGTGTCGTTGACCGGCTTCGGGTCCTCGAGGTAGTCGAGCTCCGACTGCTGCAGCAGCGGCACCAGCTCCTCCAGGCACGGGCTCAGCGCCTCCTCGTCGCCGGCCCGGACCGCGTACGCCTGCTGGTAGACCTGGTAGCCGGCGTCATCGAGCATCAGGTGGGCGGTCGGCTTCGCCCACTCGGCGACGTCGTGCTCCCAGCGGTAGGGCTCGTTGCTGACGTAGCCCTGCTGGAACAGCGCGCCGTCGTCGGCGACGAACCGGCTCGGGCTGCCGTCGAAGGAGCCGTCGAGCTGCTGAGTGTCGACGAGGCCCTCGTGCACGAGGTAGTCGACCCAGCTCACGCCCTGGGCGTGCAGGACCGGCGCGCCGGTGTCCTTGACGTCGTCCCAGGTCTTCACCTCGGGGAACTTGGCCGGGTCGAACATCACCATGAACGGCGACTTCTGCATCATCGTGAACACCCCGCGGGTGGGGAACTTCTCGTAGTCGCGGATCGCGATGTCGGTGGCGACCACGCCGAGGTCGATGGTGTCGTCGGTGTACAGCTGCGCCGTCACGGGCTGGCCGCCGATGAACGGCCCGCCGAGGCGGATCTCGGCGGTGACCCCGGTGTCACCGATCTCGCCGTCGGGCCCGATCAAGTTGTAGGCGGGGGAGCGCTCGGGGGTGGCGTACTAGTCGGTCTGGATGACCACGGTCGCCGGGCAGGCGGCCGCGAGCGATCCCTTCGGGGCGTCCGGGTCGCCGATCGCCTCCTCGCTGCCACCGCATCCGGTGAGCGCGAGCGCGGCGAGGGCGGTGGTGGCGGTGATGCGGGTCCAACGGGCGTACGTCATGAGGTTCTTTCCAGGGGGTGGGGGTCAGCGACGCGGGGAGCGGTGGGCATCGACGGCGCGCAGGACGGCGCCGAAGAGCAGGAAGAGGAGGATGCCGACCAGCGAGGAGGCGGCCAGGGCGGCCATCATCAGGTCGGTGTCGAGGCTCTGCCGGTAGGTGTCGATCAGCCGGCCGATGCCGGGCTGGCCCTGCCGGAAGAAGAAGTCGGCGATGATCGAGCCGACCACCGCCATCCCGGCCGAGATCCGGAATCCGGCCAGGGCCGCGGGGAGTGCGGCCGGCAGCTGGAGGTGGACGAGCCGCTGCCACCGCGAGGCGCGGAAGAGCGAGAACTGGTCGTGCAGGTTGTCGTCGACCGAGGCGATGCCGAACATCGTGTTGGTGATGATCGGGAACAGCGAGTGCAGCACGCACACGATCAGCCGCGAGGTGAAGTCGTAGCCGAACCAGAACCCGAGCAGCGGCACCATCGCCAGGATCGGGATGGTCTGCAGGATCACGGCGTAGGGGTAGAACGACGCTTCCGCCCAGCGGGCCTGGCTCATCACGATCGCGAAGAACACGCCGACCGCCATCGCCAGCACCAGACCGACCAGGGCGATCCTCGTGGTCGACCACAGCGCCGTGAAGATCTCGGTCCGGCCGGCCTCCTGCAGGAAGCCGGCCTCGAGCACCTCCCACGGCCCGGGTCGAAGCGGAGGAACGGGACCGTCGTCAGCGGGCGGGTCTCCGGCTGGGTCTCGATCAGAGTGGTCATGCGGCCTCCTCCGACTTCGCGTCGGTGCTCCGGTGGGCGCCGGCGAGCGCGTCGGAGACCTGACGGCACAGCTCGGCGTACTCGCTGCTGAAGCGCAGTCCCTCGGGACGCGGCCGCGGTAGGTCGATGCGGAGGTCGGCGACGATCCGGCCGGGCTGGGCGGAGAAGACCAGGACCCGGTCGGAGAGGAAGACCGCCTCGGGGACCGAGTGGGTCACGAAGATCCCGGTGAACGGGTCGGTCGCCATCAGGGCGTCGAGCTGGCTGTTGAGGTCCTGGCGGGTGATCTCGTCCAGGGCGCCGAACGGCTCGTCGAAGAGGAACAGCTCCGGCCGCTGGACCAGCGAGCGGGCGATCGAGACCCGCATCCGCATCCCGCCCGAGAGCTGGGCCGGGCGGTGGTCCATGTACGCAGCCAGCCCGACGACCTCGAGCGCGGCGCGCGCCCGCTCCTCGGCCTCGGCCTTCTTCGTGCCGGCCAGCCGCAGCGGGAGGACCACGTTGCCCAGGGCCGTACGCCACGGCAGCAGCGTCGCGTCCTGGAAGACGTAGCCGACCTCGCCGTCGCCGCGTTCGACGCTGCCGCTGGTGGGCAGGTCGAGCCCGGCGACCATGCGGAGCATCGTCGACTTGCCGCAGCCCGAGGGCCCGACGAAGGAGACGAACTCGCCCGCGCGGATCTCGAAGCTCGCCTCGGCGAGCGCGGTGGTGCCGTTGGGGAACGACCTGGTGACGCTGTTGCCGACCACCAGCACGGGCGGCTCCGTACACCGTTCGATCATTCTTGTATACAAACAGCACGCGGTTTCGTCCCCGTTTCAGAAGCCGCCCGGTCTGGTTAAGCCGGGGTCAGGACCGTTGACGCTCCGCGCGAGCGACCAGCAGGTCGACCAGGAGGTCGGCATCGCGGGTGACGTCGGCCCGCATCGAGGCCTCGGCCCGCTCCTGGTCGCCGGCCAGGACCGCCTCGGCGATCTCCTGGTGATGCTTCCAGGACTGGCCCGAGCGCTCCTCGAGCTGCATCTCGAAGACCCAGCGCACCTGCATCCGCAACGACCGGGTCAGCTTGGCGAGCTCGTCGTTGCCCGAGGCGATCCCGATGGCGTCGTGGAACCGCGCGATCAGCTCCGGCAGCGCGGCGTAGTCGCCGGTGGCCGTCGCCCGGGTGCCGAGCTCGAGCACCTCGGTCAGCTCCGCGCCCTGGTCGCCGCCGCGCCGCCGGGCAGCGAGCCCGGCCGCGAGGATCTCGAGGTTCTCCCGGATCACCATGAGCTGCCGGGTCCGTTGCGCAGAGGGGAACGCCACGGTCGCGCCGCGACGCGGCACCGTGTCGACGAAGCCCTCCTGGGCCAGTACGTGCAGCGCCTCCCGCGCCGGGACGCGCGAGACGCCGTACTCCGTGGCGAGCGCCTGCTCGCGCAGCCGATCGCCCGGAGCCAGCTCACCGGCCATGATCTTGCGACGGATGTCGCGGGCGACCACCTCGCGCAACGGCTGCCGGGGGCCCGGGTCCGGCGCGAGCTCGCTCATCAGCCGATCCAGCTCGAGATCGGATGGATCGCGAAGTAGACGGCGAACATGACCGCCACCAGCCACATCAGCGGGTGCACGCTCTTGATCTTGCCGCGGACGACCTTGATGAGCACGTACGCCAGGAAGCCGGCGCCGATGCCGACCGAGATCGAGTAGGTGAACGGCATCAGCGCGATGGTCAGGAAGGCCGGGATGGCGATGTCCGGGTCGGCCCAGTTGATGTCCTTGACCTGCTGCATCATCAGGAAGCCGACCAGCACCAGGGCGGGCACCGCCGCCTCCGACGGGATCACCGTGACCAGCGGGGCCAGGAAGGTGGTCAGCAGGAAGAGCACGCCGGTGACGACCGCCGCCAGACCGGTGCGGGCGCCCTCGCCGACACCGGAGGCCGACTCGACGTAGGAGGTGTTGGAGGAGACGCCGCCGGCACCGCCGGCCGCGGCGGCCAGCGAGTCGACGACCAGGATGGAGCGCGTACGCGGCGGGGTGCCGTCCTCGCGCAGCAGGCCGGCCTCGGACCCGATCGCGGTCATCGTGCCCATGGTGTCGAAGAAGTCGGCGAGCATGAGCGTGAAGACCAGCAGCACCGCGGTCACGATGCCGACGCTCTCGAAGGAGCCGAGCAGGTTGAACTCGCCCAGCGTCGCGAACGAGGGCCAGTCGACGATCTTGTCCGGCACGGCCGGCACGTTGAGCGACCAGCCGGTCGGGTTCTCCGCGCTGCTCGCGCCGAGATCCGTGACGGCCTCGACGATGATGGCCAGCACCGTGGTCGCCGCGATCGAGATCAGGATCGCGCCCCGCACCTTGCGCACCCACAGGGTGATCACCAGGGCCAGACCGATCACGAAGACCAGCACCGGCCAGCCCGCGAGCTGCCCGGTCGGGCCGAGCTGCACCGGGACGGTGGTGTTCGCGGCATCGGGGATACGGCGTACGAAGCCGGCGTCGACGAAGGCGATCACCGCGATGAACAGGCCGATCCCGACCGAGATCGCGGTCTTGAGCTCGCGCGGCACGGCGTGGAAGACGGCCTCCCGGAACCCGGTCAGCACCAGCACCAGGATCACCAGGCCCTCGATCACCACCAGCCCCATCGCATCGGCCCAGGTCATCTGCCCCGCGATCGTGAACGCCACGAACGCGTTGAGCCCGAGCCCGGTCGCCAGGGCCAGCGGATAGTTGGCGGCGAGGCCCATCAGGATCGTCATCACGCCCGCCACCAGCGCGGTTCCGGCGGCGATCGCCGCCAGGTTGTCGCCGCTGGTGCCGCCGAGGAGATCGCCGTTCACGTCCTCCGCGAAGCCCAGGATCAGCGGGTTCAGCGCGACGATGTAGGCCATCGTGAAGAAGGTGACCACACCACCCCGGACCTCACGCCCGACCGTGGAGCCGCGCGCGCTGATCTGGAAGAAGCGGTCGAGAGCGTTGCCGCGTGACGTCGTCGAAGTGCTCACGCCCGCATCTTCGCAGATGGTTGCGGTCGGCCGGGGTAGTCCCCTCGGTGCGTGTGCGTCGTGCTGTTCGGTGTGCGCATCGTCGGTGGGGGAAGCTTCGAATTGGCCCTGCTCGCGGCTTGCGGCTTGCGGCCGACTCTCTTCGTTGCCGCATCTGGCAGCGGACCGTGGACTTTATCGAGAGATCGTGCGGAGGGAGTGCCGCGGTGAGCATCGTGAGGCGGGTGTGTTGGTGGGTTTGCCGTGGTCCTCGGCTTCGTCGGAGGGGGTGGTGGGTTTTCGCTGCCGCGGTCGCTGGCCGCCGACCATTTCTTGAGGGTCTTCTCGATCGTCCCCGGAGTAAAGGACGGCCTTCGGCCGCCGGCTGCGCCGGCCGCTTCGCGGTCCTTGACACCGGCGACGATCGAGAAAAGATTGGCTGGATATCGGGTCGGCGGCCAGCCCTGTCTGCTTCGGGATTGGGTCGGGAGCCGGCCCTCGGCAGCCCTGAGCCGGAACCTCGACGCCGAGGCTGTGGCCTGGGTCGACCAGCAGGTCGGACCCTACGCCCACCAGATGGGACCGATCCAGCTCGAACGCGCTACCACCCAAGCAGCCGCCCTGTTCGAACCCGATGTGGCTGCTGCGGTCGCCGAATCCGATGCGGTCGAACACCGATCCGTCACCATCACCACCAACCAGACGACCCCGTTCGTCGGTGCGGGTGCCGAAGAAGGCCAAGCCGTGCTCGCGCTGGGCTACCTCGACGGGGTCCTCGACGCCGCCGACGCCCTGGACCTGGAACAGGCGGTTGCCGCGATCGCGCACGGTCTCCTCGACCAGGACGGCTACGCCGATGCGAGCCTCGACGTGCGGCGGGCCGCCGCACTCGGAGTCCTGGGACGGGCCTACAACTCAGGCTCCTTCGAGAACGTTCCCGGCGTCGCCCGAGTCGTCGAGCTGGTCATCCACACCGACACCCGCGACCTGGCCGGCACCGGCCTGGCACGGCTGGGTAACACCCGTGGCCTGGTCAGCATCGAACGCCTCGAGCAATGGGCCACCACCCCCGGCACCATCATCAACCCGATCCTCGTGGTCGACCTGACCGAGGACATCGAGACCGCCGGCTACGTCCCGACCACCCGCCAGCGCCGCCAAGCCGCACTGCTCCACCACAAGTGCTCCTTCCCCTACTGCCAAGCCCGCGCCGAGCGGTGCGACCTCGACCACCGAACCGCCCACGCCGACGGCGGCAAGACCCGCAGCCACAACCTCACCCCGCTGTGTCGACAACACCACCGGATGAAGACCCACCACGGCTGGACCTACCACCGCATCCGAGCCGCCACCTACCGATGGCACAGCCCCCACGGCTACCAATACCTGGTCAGCCCGACCGGCACCATCGACATCAGCAACGACCTCAACCCACCGCTGACCCTCGCCGCCTGAGGGTGTCAGTTGAGCGTTCTCACCGGGCAGCGCGCGACGCCTGCCTTCGCGATGCGGACGTCGGCGGTGACGAGGGTGAGGTCGTGCGACTCGGCGACGGCGACGTAGCAGGCGTCGTAGGCCGACAGATTGCCGCGCAGCTCCCACATCCGAGTCAGGCACGGGCCGGTCGGTGCGGTGATCACCGTGATCGCCTGGAGCCAGACCAACGCCTGTTCCGCGTCCCGGCGGGTGAGCTTGCCGCCGAGGAGGAGCCCGCGGAAGACGCTGAGGACTTCGGTGCGCCACACCTCAGGCACGACCCATTCGGGGTCTTCGGTCAGGATCTTCGTGGCCGCGCTCACCCGAGGGTCGCTGCCGGGATCCGCGAAGAGAAGGGTGACGGCCGAAGCATCGGGGACTACCACGCGGCGCCCTCGGTGCGTTCGCCTCGAGCCGTGTCGCGTGCGGCGAGCACATCCTCGGTGGTGAACTTCGACTCCCCTCGGCTGGCGATCACGCGGTCGATCAAGGCCTGGTTGTTGGCGAACGACGCTTCCCGGAGGACGACGTCGCGCAGGTAGGAGTTCAGCGACTGCCCACGGTCCTTCGCGCGCTGGGCGAGGACATCACGTACGTCATCGGGGATGTCGCGGATCTGCAGATAGGCCATGCACTCATTGTGCGTGCACGATGAGTGCATACCAAATGCTGACGCCTCAGTCGGTGTGGTAGATCGGCAGGTCGGCCTCGGCGGTGCCCCACTCCTTGTTGGCGGAGGGGCCGACGTCGATGTGGACGGTGCCGCCGCGGTTCATCACGGACTCGGGGAGCCAGGACTGGGTGCGCGGCGTGCCGTCGAGGGTGACGGACCGGACGTAGATGTTCTCGGCGCCGGCTTCTGGTGACTCGATGGCGATGTCGACGCCGTTGCCGCGGTGGATCACGACTCTCTCGAAGATGGGGCTGGAGACGAGCATCTCGGCGCGGGCGGGGTCCTGGGGGTAGATGCCCATCGCGGAGAAGACGTACCAGGCTGACATGGTGCCGAGGTCGTCGTTGCCGGGCAGGCCGCGCGGGCCGGTCCCGTAGGCGAGCGAGGCCATGGCGCGGACCGTCTCCTGGGTCTTCCAGGGGGCGCCGAGCGCGTTGTACATCCAGGGGATGTGGATGCCGGGCTCGTTGGTCGGGTCGTAGCGCAGCGCGTCGCCGCCGGTGTACTGCCAGGACCCGTCGGCCTTGTGGAAGAACGCGTCCAGCCGCTGGATCACCCGCTTGCGCCCGCCGACGGCTTCGGCCAGCCGGTCGACATCGTGCGGCACCATCCAGGTGTACGTCGCGCTGCTCCCTTGCGCGAAACCCGTCTGTGTCGACGGGGTGAAGCCAGGGACCCAGCTCCCGTCGGCGTTGCGGGCCTGCTGATATCCGCCGTCCCCGGCGGCGGAGTTGAAGGTGTGCTGCCACCAGCCGGCCCGCTCCATCAGCGAGTCCGTCTGGGACGAGGAGGCGCCGAGGCGGCGGCCCCAGTCGGCGAGCGAATAGTCTGCCACGGCGTCCTCGAGGGTCTCCGCGGCGCCGCCCCAGCAGCGGCAGGTGTCCTGGGGTGCGTACCCCTTGGCGAGGTAGTCGGCCAGGTTCGGCCGCTGGCCGATGCACTGGCCCGGGCAGCCGTAGCTGGACAGGCCGTCGGGGTGCGGCACCGTCGCCTGGCGGACCAGGGACTCGTACGCCCCGGCGGCGTCGAAGTTGCGGACGCCGAGTGCGTAGAAGCCGGCCAGCGTCGGGGCAGAGGGGTCGCCGGTCATCACGTGCGTCCAGCCGCTCAGGTGGACCCAGCGGTCCCAGACCCCGCCGTGCTGGCGGGAGTAGGCGTGCAGGGAGCGAGCGAAGTCACCGGCGGTGCGCGGCTCGAGCAGGGCGAGCAGCTGGGTGTGGGCGCGGTACTGGTCCCAGCCGGAGAAGTTGCCGTACTGCGCCCGCTGGCCGCGCTCGATCCGATGGACCTCCTGGTCGCTGCCCCAGTAGGTGCCGGCCACGTCGGAGATCACGTTGGGCTGCAGATAGGAGTGGTAGAGCCCGGTGTAGAACGCCGTCTGCTCCGCCGAGGTCCCGCCGGCGACCTCGATCGAGGAGAGCGCCCGGCGCCACTCGGCCCTGGCCTCCGCGGCGACGGAGGAGACGGCGTCGCGCCGTCCGATCTCGGTGGCGAGGTTCTTCTCGGCCGCCGCCAGGCTGGTGTAGGAGATCCCGATCCGCATCCGTACCGTCTGGTCGCCATCGGCGTCGAAGGAGACGTAGCCGCCCGAGCCCTGTCCCTGCCGGGCCGCGCCGGTCTCGTAGCCCTCACCGCCGCGCGCCTCGGTCGAACCCGGCTGGAGCTCGCCGTTGACCCAGGTGCCGTGGCCGGTGAAGCCGCGGTCGAACTGGGCGGTGAAGTAGAGCCGGTAGTAGGAGCGCTTGTTGCTCCCGCCGCCGTTGCCCCGACGGCCGCAGAACGCGCCGGTGAGCACCGACCCGCTCACCGTTCGCTTCGCCTCGTCGATCCGGGTCACGGCGGTCTCGCTGCCGTTGAGCGAGTTGGAGGTGCGGAAGAGCAGGTTGGCCGGCTTGTCCGCGGGGAAGGTCAGGTCGCTGACCGAGGCCCGGGTCGTCACCGCCGTGTCGACCTCGGCCCCGTTGGCCAGCCCCAGCCGGTAGCGCCCGGGCTCGGCCAGCTCGTCGGCGTGGCTGAAGTCCGAGGCGTACGTCGCATCGGTGACGTCCGCGGTCGGCGACCCGGTCATCTCGCCGGTGTGCGGGAAGATCGGCACGTCCCCGGCGGCGCCGGGGTGGCAGCCCGCGCCGTTGACGTGGGTGAGCGAGAAGCCGCGCAGCCGGGTGGTGTCGTAGGAGTAGCCGTTCGACGCGGCGGTGTTGGTCTGGTCGCCCGCCGTGGAGGTCGGACTGAAGGAGAGCATCCCGAAGGGGCGTACGGCTCCGGGGTAGGTGTTGCCGCCGTTCGACGAGCCGATCAACGGATCTACCAGCGCCACCGGGTCATCGACGGGTGGCGCAGCGGCCCGCGCCGCCGAGAACGGGGTGAACGCGCCGCCGAGCAGCGCAAGGGACAGGGCACACGTCGCGAGAACCCGCATGGCGGAGAACCATTCCAGAGGAACGGTCTCCGCCGTGCGGGTTCAGGTGAGAGCGAGCTGAACTCAGGCGGTCCACTCGGGGTAGTCGGTGTAGCCGGCCTCGCCGCCGCCGTAGAAGGTCGACAGGTCGGGCTCGTTGAGCGGCAGGCTCTCCGCCAGGCGCCGGGGCAGGTCCGGGTTGGCGATGAACGTACGCCCGAACGCGGCCGCGTCGATCAGGTCGGCCTCGAGCAGACGGGCGGCCTTCTCCGCGGTGTAGGCACCGGCGCCGACGATCGGGCCGGGGTGCGCCGAGCGCAGCTGCTTGCGGTAGTCGTCGGAGAGCTCCGGGCCGCCGGCCCAGTCGGGCTCGGACAGGTGCAGGAACGCGATGCTGCGCTTGCCGATCTCGGCAGCCAGGTAGAGCCCCATCTCGGCGCCCTCGGGGTCCTCGAGGCCGTTGAACGAGCCGATCGGGGAGATCCTGATCCCGACGTGCTCCGCGTCCCACTCCTCGACGACGGCGTCGAGCACCTCCAGCGTCAGCCGGGCGCGGTTCTCCAGCGACCCGCCGTAGGAGTCGGTGCGCTCGTTGCTGCTCGAGCTCGAGAACTGGTGGAGCAGGTAGCCGTGGGCGGCGTGGATCTCGACGAGGTCGAAGCCGGCCTCGCGGGCGTTGCGGGTGGCGCGACGGTAGTCCTCGATCAGCTCCGCGATCTCGGCGGTCTCCAGGGCGCGGGGCGTGGGGCAGTTGACCCGGGTGGGGGTGCCGTCCTCGCCGCGTACGGTCGTGCGGTTGCGGTAGGGGAGCGCGGAGGCGCTGACCGGGAGGTCGCCGTCGTGGAAGGACTCGTGGGAGACCCGGCCCGTGTGCCACAGCTGCGCCGCGATCCGGCCGCCGGCCTCGTGGACGGTGTCGGTGACGTGGCGCCACCCCTCGACCTGCTCGGCCGAGTGGATGCCCGGGGTGTCCATGTAGCCCTTGCCCTGCGGCGAGATCTGGGTGCCCTCGGAGACGATCAGGCCCGCCGAGGCGCGCTGGCGGTAGTAGTCGGCCATCAGTGGGTTGGGTACGTCGCCCGGCTGCCCGGCGCGCATCCGGGTCAGTGGCGCCATCAGGACGCGGTTGGGGAGGGTTGTCGAACCCAGGCTCAGCTGCGAGAAGAGTGAAGTCACGTCAGGCTCAACGTAAGCGGGCGCTCATATTGTTCCCGGCGGTGCCGGAGCGGCCGAGCCGGCGATGACCAGCGCCCCCATGACCCCCGCGTTGTCGCCGAGCTCGCTGGGCACCACGTCGAGCGCCGCGGCGGTGTCCGGCTGGGTGAAGCGGTCGATCGAGTCCTTGATGCCGAGGACGAAGGACTCCGACTGGCGCATCGTGTCGCCCACCACGATCAGCGCCGGGTTGAGGTGGTTGCAGAGGTCGGCCAGCACCCGGCCGACGGCGCGGCCGGCGTCGTCGAGGATCCGGTTGACCCGGATGTCGCCCTCCTGGGCGAGCTCGAGCAGGCGCTCGACGGTGAGCGTCTCGTCGTAGGCGGGCTGCAGCAGCTCGACCAGCCGGGACCCGCCGAAGGCCTTCTCCAGACAGCCGCGGTTGCCGCACCGGCAGATCGGGCCGTTGTCCTCGAAGCGTACGTGGCCGATCTCGCCAGCGATCCCGGTGATCCCCCGGTAGAGCTTGCCGGCGAGGACCAGCCCGGCGCCGATGCCGCTGGACGCCTTCACGTAGATGACGTCGTCGACGTCGCGCGCCGCGCCGTACTCGATCTCGGCGAGCGCGCCGAGGTTGGCGTCGTTCTCGATCTGCACGGGCAGACCGATGCGGCGGGCGAGCTCCTCGCCCGGGGCCAGGTCCATCCAGTTGCCGAGGATGGGGGAGACGACGATGCCGCTGTGAGGGTCCACGGGGCCGGGGATCCCCATGCCGACGCCGAGGACACGGTCGGTCTTCGGGTCGATGCCCACCTCGGCGAGGCACTCGCGCACGAGGGCCGCGGCCCGGTCGATGGTCTCGACCGCGGAGTTGTCGACGTCGAGCCGGATCTCGTGGTCGATGAGCGGCTTCGCGGTGAGGTCGGCGACCGCGACCCGGACGTGGCGATGGCCGATGTCGACGCCGATGAGCGTGCCGGGAGAGCCACTGATGGTGAGGAGCGACGGTGGTCGCCCGCCGCCCCGGGCCAGCGCGGCGCCGGTGGTCTCGACGATCTGCTCGGAGGCGAGCAGCTCCTGGACGATGCTCGACACGGTGCTGCGCGAGAGTCCGGTGCGCCGGGCGAGCTCGGCGCGGCTGACCGGCGCCGACCGACCCAGCAGGTCCAGGACCTGGGATCGGTTGGCGACGCGCAGCCGCGATTCCGGAGTGGTCATGCGGTGACTGTAGGTGATTATGTCGATTTACGACAGATCTCAGGTTGAAAACGTCCTGCGTTATGCGTTGACTGGACAGAACCGAGAGGCGTACGTTGTCTCGGCACGCGACCGCGAGTAACCCAGATCACACACCGACGTGGCGGTCGCGCAACCGGAGGATTCAAGATGAACGCAACGCGTAAGGCCCTGGCCGCCGGCCTGGCCGCCCTGAGCCTGCTGGCGGTCTCCGCCTGCGGGAGCGACAACGAGAGCGGCAGCACCGATGAGGTGGAGGTCTTCACCTGGTGGGCCGAGGGCAGTGAGAAGGCCGGGCTCGACGCCTTGGTCAAGGTGTTCGACGAGCAGAACCCCGACCTGAAGTTCGTCAACGGCGCCGTCGCCGGTGGTGCCGGCAGCGACGCGAAGAACGTGCTCCATTCCCGCCTGCAGAACGGTGAGCCGCCGGCCACCTTCCAGGCGCACGCGGGTGCCGAGCTGACCGACTACATCAACGCCGGTCAGATCGAGGACCTCACCGACCTCTACGAGGAGAAGGGCTGGAACGAGCAGTTCCCGAAGGGCCTGCTCGACCGGCTGAAGCAGGACGGCGGCATCTACTCCGTCCCCTCGAACATCCACCGCGCCAACATGCTCTGGGCCAACCCGGCCGTCCTGAAGAAGGCCGGCATCGAGGCCGACAAGAGCTACGACTCGATCGACGCCTGGATCGCCGACCTGGAGAAGATCAAGGCCAAGGGCATCATCCCGCTCTCGATCGCCACCGACTGGACGCAGGTCAACCTGCTCGAGACCGTGCTCCTCGCCGATCTGGGCGCCGAGGCGTACAACGGTCTGTGGGACGGCACCACCGACTGGGGCGGCAGCGAGGTCAAGGCCGCGCTGGAGGACTACAGCAAGCTCCTCTCGCTGACCAACACCGACCGCCAGGGTCTCGACTGGCCGGACGCGACGCAGCTGGTCATCGACGGCCAGGCCGCGTTCAACGTCATGGGCGACTGGGCCGAGGCGGCGTTCCAGGAGCAGAAGAAGACCTTCGGCACCGACTACACCGCGGTGCCGGTCCCGGGCACCGACGGCGTCTTCGACTTCCTGGCCGACTCGTTCACCATGCCGGTGGACGGCCCCAACCCCGACGGCACCGAGGCCTGGCTCGACACCATCGCCAGCGACGACGGCCAGGTGGCCTTCAACAAGGCGAAGGGCTCGATCCCGGCCAGCACCACGGCCGACACCGCCGACTTCGGTGAGTACCAGCAGACCGCGATCAAGTCGTGGGGCGAGGACGAGATCGTCTCCTCGCTCGCCCACGGCGCCGCGACCTCGGTCAACTGGCTGACCGACATCACCGCCGCGGTTGCCAAGTTCGGCAGCAACAAGGACGTCGCCGAGCTCCAGGAGGGCCTCGTCGAGGCCGCCGAGGACAACAAGCCCGAGTGATCGGGGCTCTCCCGAGCCTGACGAGTTCCATCTGGTCCGAGGGGCTGCGGCCGCACCATCCGCCGTGGCCCCTCGGCCGCCCTTTGTGAAAGGACGGACACATGTCCTCCACGGTGCCCAGCGCCGTCAAGCGGCCACGACGGCCCAAGGGCCGCATCGGCGGCCACGGGTGGGTCGCACCCGTACTCCTGATCCTGCCGACCGTCATCGTCATCGGTGTCTTCGTCTACGGCCTGATCGGGTCGAACATCAACACGTCCCTGCAGGACCGCCACAACATCGGGCCGTCCCAGGGGTTCGCCGGCCTGGACAACTATCGCGACCTGTTCTCCGACGACGACTTCATCTACTCGCTGCGCAACCTCCTGCTCTACACCGCGACGTTCCTCGTCGGCACCCTGTGCCTGGGGTTCCTGTGGGCCTGGCTGCTGGAGCGCAAGGCTCGTGGCGAGTCCCTGTTCCGGGCCATCTACCTGTTCCCGATGGCGGTCTCGTTCGTCGCCTCCGGTGTGGTCTGGCGCTGGCTGCTCAACAACGCCGAGGGTGAGCGTGCCTCCGGGCTGAACCGGCTCTTCGAGTCCCTCCATCTCGGCTTCCTGCAGAACCCCTGGTGGACCCACGAGCGGTGGGGCATCCTCGCGATCGCGGTCCCCGCGATCTGGCAGCTCAGCGGCTACGTGATGGCGCTCTTCCTGGCCGGCTTCCGCGGGATCCCCGAGGAGCTGCGCGAGGCGGCCCGGATGGACGGCGCGTCGGAGTGGCAGCTCTACCGACACGTCATCTTCCCGCAGCTGAGCCCGGTCGCCCTCTCGGCGATCATCATCATCGGCCACATGTCGCTGAAGGTCTTCGACCTGATCATGGCCATCGCGGGCCAGACCAACTACACGACCCAGGTGCCGGCCACCCAGATGTGGATCGAGTTCACCCGCGGCGACTACGCCAAGTCGGCCGCCATCGGCACCGTCCTGCTGGTGATCGTGGCCATCCTGATCGTTCCCTACCTCGTCTCCACCTACCGTCAGGAGCGTCGCCGATGACGACCGATGCCATCCCGGCAGCCGTTGCGACCAAGATCCCGGGTGAGCGTTCGCGCGGGATCTGGCGCGCCGTCAAGTACGTCCTGCTGATCGTCTTCGCGCTGATCGTCCTGATCCCGGCGTACGTCCTGCTCGTCACCAGCTTCAAGGGGCTCGGTGACGCGACCCCCGCCAACGCGTGGAGGCTTCCTGAGTCCTGGGAGACGGCCGGCTGGGCGCGTGCCTGGGAGCAGCTCGGCCCGGCCCTGGGGCGTACGTTCGCCATGGTCATCCCGGCCTCGATCATCTCCTCCGTGCTCGGCTCGATGAACGGGTTCGTGCTCTCGAAGTGGCGCTTCCCGGGCGCCGACGTGGTGTTCACGCTCATCCTGTTCGGGATGTTCATCCCGTACCAGGCCGTGATGGTGCCGCTGGTCCAGCTGATGAGCAACCTCGGCGTCCCCTCGGGCGTCCCGAGCCTGATCGTGCTGCACGTGGTCTACGGTCTGCCGATCACCACGCTGATCTTCCGCAACTACTACGCGGGGGTCCCGGTCGAGCTCGTCGAGGCGGCCCGGGTCGACGGCGCCGGCATGCTCCGGACGTACGCCTCGATCATCCTGCCGATCTCCGCGCCGGCGTTCGTGGTGGTGCTGATGTGGCAGTTCACCTCGGCGTGGAACGACTACCTGTTCGCGCTCTTCTTCTCGACCTCGCGCAACGGGCCGGTCACGATCGCGCTCAACTTCCTGGCGAGCGGTCAGCTGCAGGACTACTCCGCCAGCATGGCGGGCGCGCTGATCGCGTCCGTCCCGACGCTGATCATCTACATCCTGCTCGGCCGCTACTTCGTGGGCGGGCTGATGGCAGGTTCGGTCAAGGGATGATCGGCCGATGATCGACTCCGACGCCGAGTGCCGCCGGCTGGCCGGGTTCGCCCGGCCGGCGGCGGCCTCGGCCGCTGGTTTCTGGTGGCTGGACGAGTCGGGTCGCCCGGATCCCTCCGAGCCGGTGCACACCTGGATCACCGCGCGGATGACCCACGTCTTCGCGCTCGCGCATCTGCGCGGGGACGTCCCCGAGGCGGCCTCGCTCGCGGCGCACGGCATCCGGGCGCTGGCGGGTGCACTGCGCGACGACGACCTCGGTGGCTGGTACGCCTCGGTCTCCGGCGACGGTGAGCCGGTCGGGACCCTCAAGGAGGCGTACGCCCACGCCTTCGTGATACTGGCCGCGAGCAGCGGTGTCGCCGCCGGGGTGCCGGGTGCGGACGCGCTGCTCGACGAGGCGCTCGGGGTGATGCAGCAGCACTTCCTCGACGACTCCGGCCGGGTGGTCGACAGCCTCGAGCGGGATCTTCGCTCCGGCGAGGCCTACCGCGGGGCCAACTCCAGCATGCACACCGTGGAGGCGTTCCTGGCCGCGGGCGACGTCACCGGCGACGCCGCCTGGCACCAGCGGGCGCTGGCGATCGCCGAGCACCTGATCCACGGTGTCGCCCGCTCCCACGGCTACGACCTGCCTGAGCACTTCGACCTCTCCTGGTCCCCGCTGCCGGACTACAACGCCGACCGTCCCGGCGACCCGTTCCGTCCCTACGGGTGCACGCCCGGGCACCTGCTGGAGTGGTCACGGCTGCTCCTGCACCTGGACGCGAGCCTGCCGGAGGCGCCGTCGTGGCTGGTCGAGGACGCGCGGGCGCTCTTCGCGCGCGCCGTCGAGGTCGGCTGGTCCGCCGACGGCGAGCCGGGGTTCGTCTACACGACGTCGTGGGACGGCACACCCGTCACCCGGCTACGGCTGCACTGGGTGGCCGCGGAGGCGCTCGCCGCCGCCGGCGCCCTGCACACCCGCACCGGAGAGGCCGCCTACGCGGAGTGGCGTCAGCGGTTCGAAGCCTACATCGAGACCCACCTGATCGACCGCGAGCTCGGCAGCTGGCACCACGAGCTGGACGAGCACAACCGTCCCTCGCACGTGATCTGGCACGGCAAGCCCGACGTCTACCACGCCTACCAGGCGCTCCTGCTGTCCCACATGCCGCTGGCCCCGGTGCTCGCGGTGCAGCTGCGCGAGGAGTCTCAGGCGGCCTGGAAGGAGCGGCGGGAGAGGCCTAGGCCGTAGCCGTCCAGGGTCGTCGTGACGGGGGCCGTGGGGTCGGTGGCGGCGCCCAGGGTGACGAAGAGCGGGGTGAAGTGCTCCACGGTCGGGTGGGCGTACGGCATGCCGGGAGCGGCCGTGCGGAACCTGGCCAGCTCGGCGACGTCGCCGCGGTCGAGGGCTTCTGCGGCCCAGGCGTCGAAGTCGGAGGACCAGCCGGCGGGCTTGTTCTCAGTCATCGACTCGCGGGTGAGGTAGGGCAGGCCGTGGGTCATGTGGCCCGAGCCGACCACGAGGACACCCTCCTCGCGCAGCGGCCGCAGGCGCTCGCCGAGGGCGAGCAGCTTGTCGGGGTCCTCGGTGGGCAGGGAGAGCTGCACGACCGGGATGTCGGCGGCCGGGTACATGATCTTCAGCGGCACCCAGGCGCCGTGGTCGAGGCCGCGGCGGGTGTGCTGGTGAGCGGTCTCGGTCTCGGGCATCAGCGCCGCGGTGGTGCGGGCGAGCTCGCTCGCGTCCGGGGTGTCGTAGCGCACCGAGTGGTAGATCGGGTCGAAGCCGCCGAAGTCGTAGACCAGCTCGTCGGGCCGGGTCGCGCTGATCGAGAGCGGCGCCGACTCCCAGTGGGCGGAGATGACCAGGATGGCCTTCGGCCGGGGCAGCGAGCGGGCCCAGGCGTGCAGCGGGTCGATCCACTCCGGGCTCTGCAGCGGCAGCGGTCCGCCGCCGTGGGACAGGTAGAGGCTCGGCAGCGGTCCGTCGGCCGGCGTCCAGGCGCGGTGCGGGTCGACCGCCTCGCGTGCCTGGACCGTCCGCAGGTGCTGGGCGAACGGATGCGTCTGCGGGAGGCGGGCGTCCGCGGCGGCGGTCGTGCTCTCGGGTGCGGTGGTCATGGCGGTCTCCTGCGGCTGGGCCTAATAGTTGTTGCTTGAACTAACTCAAGGAGACCGTTGTTTGTTCCGGGCAACTTTCTGCGGCACACTCCCTGACGTGGAGGGCAACTGGCTGTCGCCACCGGAACGGGTGGCATGGGTGCGCTTCATCGCCGTGCTCGAGCTGCTCCCGGGCGCTCTCGACTCCCAGCTGCGCCGCGATGCCGGGCTGACCCACTTCGAGTACGGGGTGCTGGCCATGCTCTCGGAGGTGCCCGATCACACGTTGCGGATGACCGAGCTGGCCGGCTACACCAGCGCGACGCTGCCGCGGCTCTCCAACGTCGTCAAGCGCCTGGCCGACCGCGGCCTCATCGAGCGCCACAGCTGCCCGGGAGACCGCCGCGCGACCAACGTACGTCTCACTGAGGCCGGCCGCGAGAAGATGGTCGCCTCCGCCCCTGGTCACGTGGATGCGGTGCGCGAGTACGTCTTCGACGCCCTGACTCCCGATCAGGTCGACCAGCTCTCCGAGATCGCCGCCGCCGTGCTCGAGCGCCTCGACCCGACGGGTGCCAAGAGGCCGCCCATCGCGCCTGGAGCGGGGTGAGCGCCGCGGGTGGGATGGCACTCTGACGCGGGACTGGTTTAGGTTACCCTAACCTTCGGTTGGCGGCTCGGCGTCGGCCGACGACCCGAGTCAGACCAAAGGAAAGCCTGTGAACCGTCGTTTCCGCATGCCCTCACTCGCGGCCGCCGCAGCCCTCACCCTCACCGCGTGCGGCGGCTCCACCGATGCCGCCGACGGAGAGGACAGAGCTGGTTACGGCTTTGTTCACGAGGACGCCCGCGGCAAGACGGTCGAGGTCGACGGCGTCTACGGTGACCTGCCGGAGCCGCCCAACTACCTGACCGGACACCTCGATGTCTCCGAGACGAAGGTCCTGGGCAATGCCTGGGGCCAGTTCAACGTCGAGGAGTACGCCGCGATGAACCCCGATCTCCTGATCGACATGACCGTCGACGGCACGACCCTGTGGTACGCCGGTGAGGTCGAGTTCGAGGACGCCGCAGCGCGGATCGAGGCCGTGGTGAAGAAGAACCCGGACCTCACCGTGGTCGCCGCGTCCACATACGGCGAGGAGATCTACTTCGCCAACGCGCCCGCGCACCCCGACCTCGCCTACCTCGCCGAGATCGGTGTGAAGTTCCCCGAGGTGACCCCCGACGAGCAGGGCATCTTCGAGCCGGCCGGCCTGGAGAACATCAGCAAGCGCCACGCCGACGTGCTTCTGGCCGACGCTCGCGACACGGGTGACATCGAGGGGCTGAGGAAGAAGTACATCTTCAAGCAGTTGCCCGCCGTCGCGGCCGGCCAGCAGGATCTCTGGTATCTCGCCGCGCCCTCCAGCTACCAGGCCTACGCCGAGGTCTTCAGCGGCTATGCGGACCAGCTCGAGGCCGTCCAGGCCCTCGAGCAGGGCTGACGGGCCGACGTGCGCCTCAGCGACCTCGCCTCGGGCGAGGCCCTCTCGGCGCGCGGGGATCACACCAGGGTGCAGGTCCCGCGCGGCCCCGCGCCCGCCGCGCTCAGGGTCGGGGCAACGATCGTGGACTTCGCCCTCGTTGCCCTGCCGCTGTGCGTCGGAGCGCTGGTCGTGCACTCGCTGCGCGACGCGAACGGCGGCGGTACCGTCGACCGGGTGGTCTTCGGCGGGTTCGCGCTCGTCATCGCGGTGGCCGTCCTCGTCTGGAACCGAGGCTTCGCTCAGGGCCGTCGCGGTGCGTCGACCGGCATGACCTGGTTCGGGCTGATCGCCCGGGGCCAGGACGGCCGGCCCCTCGGCCCACGCCGCAGCCTGCTGCTCGCGCCACGAGAGGTCGTCCGCCGGATCACCGCCGTGGACGAGGGATTCGCCGAGATCCAGGTCGAACTCACCCCGGCAGAGTTGCGCCTGCGCCGCGTCATCGGCCTGCTCGCGCTGCTGGTGATCCTCGCCGTCCTCCTGCTGGCGAGCGTCGCCGTCGGCTCGCGGCCGCTGAGCTTCGGCGAGATCTGGCACGGCCTCCTCCCGCCCTACGACACGACCCCGACCGAGGCCGACCTGATCGTCCGCCACCTGCGTACGCCCCGGACCCTTCTCGGCCTCGTCGCCGGCATCGCCCTCGGGGTCGCCGGCGGGCTCATCCAGGGGCACACCCGCAACCCGCTCGCCGATCCAGGCATCCTCGGCGTCAGCGCCGGAGCCGCCTGCGCGGTCGTTCTGGCGATCACGTTCTTCGGCGTGACCAGCGCGGCCGGTTACATCTGGTTCGCGCTCGCCGGCGCGCTGATCACCAGCGTCATGGTCTTCGGGCTATCGGCGGTCGGGAGCGGGAGCCCGTCACCGCTCTCCCTCGTGCTGGGTGGCGCCGCTGTGGCGGCCTTCCTCTCCGCCGTCACCGCGGCCGTGGTGCTGCTCGACCAGGCCACGCTGGACGCCTACCGCTTCTGGATCGTCGGCTCCGTCGCTGGCCGGGGGCTGGAGATCCTGCTTCCGCTGCTGCCGTTCTTCGCCCTCGGCTGCGTGCTCGCCATGGTCAATGCTCCCGGTCTGAACGTCCTCAGCCTCGGTGAGGAGGTCGCCCGCTCGCTCGGCACGAACGTCGCGCTCAACCGCATTCTCGGCGTCAACGCGATCACGCTGCTCGCCGGCGCTGCCACCGCGGCCTGTGGCCCGATCGCCTTCATCGGCCTCGCTGTCCCGCACATCGCGCGGGCCTTCACCGGCCCGGACTACCGCTGGCTACTGCCGTGCTCCGCCCTGATCGGCGCCATCATGCTCATCTCCTGCGACATCCTCGGCAGGGTCGCCGCACGTCCCGGCGAGCTGCAGGTCGGCATAGTGATCGCCCTGGTGGGCTCGCCGTTCTTCATCGCCCTCGTACGCCGCCGGAAGCTGGTGACCCTGTGACGACGACGCTCGTGCCCGGACGCCCGCGCTTCGGGCGCGGACCGCTGACGCTGGTCTGGCGCCCGCGTTTGGTCGCGGTCGACGTGGGACTGCTCGTCCTGGTCTTCCTGCTGGTCTGCCTCAACGTCGGCCAGGGGGACTACCCGATAAGCGTGCCCGACGCGGCCGCGGTGATCCTTGGCGGCGGGACCGAGGCCGAGCACTTCATCGTCTGGGAACTGCGCCTGCCACGGTCCGTCGTCGGCCTGCTGGCCGGTGCCGGCTTCGGGATGTCGGGCGCGGTCTGGCAGTCGATCACCCGCAACCCGCTCGCCAGCCCCGACCTGCTCGGCATCACCACCGGTGCCAGCGCCGGTGCGGTCACGGTGATCGTCTTCGGCGGCACCGCGTTCCTGGGCACCACCATCGGGGTGCCGGCGGCGGCGATGGGGGGCGGTCTGCTGACCGGGGCGGTCATCTACCTGCTGGCCTGGCGCCAGGGGATCGAGGGCTTCCGGCTGGTCCTGATCGGGGTAGCGGTCAACGGCATCCTCCTCGCGCTGACCAACTGGATGCTCGTCGTCGGGGAGATCTGGGACGCGCAGGAGGCGACCGTCTGGCTCAACGGATCGCTCAACGGTAGGGGCTGGAGCGACGCCCTGCCCGCGGCGGTCGCCCTCGGCGCCACCGGCGCGATCGCGCTGGGATCGACCTTCCAGCTCTCCGCGCTCAAGCTGGGCGACGACACTGCTCGCGCGCTCGGTGTACGGGTGCAACTCACCCAGTCGGTGCTGCTGATCACCTCGGTCCTGTTGGCCGCCATATGCGTCACCGCGGCTGGCCCGATCGGGTTCGTCGCCTTCGTCGCGCCGCAGGTCGCGCTCCGCATCGCCCGCACGCCGGGGCCGCCGTTGCTCGCCTCGGCGCTCACCGGTGCCGCCCTGGTCGTCGGCAGCGACTACGTCGCGTGTGTGCTCCTGCCCGTCGAGCTCCCGGTCGGGATCGTCACCACCGCCATCGGAGGGCCATTCCTCATGTATCTGATCATTCGCACCAACCGGAGGCTGTCGCGATGAGCGAGCACCAGATCACCGCCGAGGGCCTGGTGCTCGCCTACGGCGACCGGGTCGTCGCCGACGGGCTCACCACCGAGATCCCGTCGGGCAAGGTCACCACGATCATCGGCCCCAACGGTTGCGGCAAGTCGACGTTTCTGCGCGCCGTCGCGCGCCTGCTGAAGCCCCGGTCGGGCCAGGTGCTGCTCGACGGCAAGGCGATCACCTCGATGCGTACGCGTGAAGTCGCGAAGGTGCTCGGCATGCTGCCGCAGTCGCCGACCGCCCCTGAGGGCCTCACCGTCGCCGACCTGGTCGCCAAGGGCCGTCACCCGCACCAGTCGTGGCTGCGGCAGTGGTCCAGCGACGACGAGACAGAGGTGGAGGCGGCGTTGCGGCTCACCGGGATGCACGAGCTCGCCGCCCGCCCCGTGGACGAGCTCTCGGGTGGTCAGCGCCAGCGGGCGTGGATCTCCATGGCACTGGCGCAGGAGACCGACATCCTGGTGCTCGACGAGCCGACGACGTACCTCGATCTGGCCCACCAGGTCGAGGTGCTCGACCTCGTCGACAAGCTCCATTCCGACCTCGAGCGCACCGTCGTCATGGTTCTCCACGACCTCAACCTGGCGGTCCGCTACAGCGATCACCTGATCGTGATGCGCGAGGGGCGAATCGTCACCTCCGGCCCGCCCGAGAAGCTCATCACGACGGAGCTGCTCCGCGACGTCTTCGGCCTCGACAGCCAGGTGCTCGTCGACCCGGTCTCGGGCCGGCCGATGATCGTCCCGATCGGCGTACGCCGCTCCGCGCCCACCGTTCAGCGCTGAAGGTCCAGCGCGGAACGGTCCCAGAGTCCGGGGGAAATCCACCATGAAAGGAAACATCGTGCGCAAGTACCTGACTGGCGTCACTGCCATGCTCGCCGCCGCCTTCGTCCTCAGCGCCTGTGGCGGCAGTTCCTCGAGAGAGGAGGCCGCCGCCGAGACCCGCGAGGTCGAGCATGCCAAGGGCGTGGCCGAGGTGCCCGTCGACCCGAAGCGGGTCGTCGTTCTTGACACCGGTGAGCTCGACGACGCCCTCGCGCTCGGCGTCAAGCCCGTCGGTGCCGTACGCGTCGACGTGGCCACCGACTTCCTCAGCTACCTCGGCGACCAGGCCGAGGGCATCGAGGAGGTGGGCACCATCTCCGAGCCCAACCTCGAGAAGATCGCGGCGCTCGACCCCGACCTCATCCTGTCCAGCACGGTTCGGCACGAGGCGATCTATGAGCAGCTGAACGCGATCGCGCCGACCGTACTCGCACCCGACCTCGGTGACACCTGGAAGGACAACTTCCTGCTCTACGCCGACGCGCTCAACAAGACCGACGAGGCGAAGAAGATGCTCGCCGACTTCGAGAGCGATGCGGCCGCCCTCGGCGAGACAGTCGGCACCGGCAAGACGCTCTCGATCGTCCGGTTCCTCCCAGGTCAGATCCGGCTCTACTCCGACAAGTCCTTCAGCGGCGTCATCCTCGACGACATGGGCCTGACCGTTCCCGAGGAGGCGGTGGGCGAGGACACCTTCCTCGAGATCTCGCCCGAGCAGATCACCACCGTGGATGCCGACCACCTCTACGTCAGCACCTACGGCCCTGAGGGCGACACCGACAAGGCCGAGGTCCTCGGCGGACCGCTGTGGCAGCGCATCGCCGCGGTCGAGTCCGGTCAGGTCCACGACATCGACGACGACCTGCTCAGCGGCATCGGCATCCAGGCCGCCCAGCAGATCCTCGCCCAGTTCGAGAAGGAGATCGGCTGAGTCCATGCGGTTCGACGAACGCTATATCGCCCGGGCGACCCTCGATCCCAGACACGACACCGGGCGGTATCCGTTCACCCTGTCGGTCATCCGCGAGCTGGCCGGCGGGGACAGGATCGAATTCGACGAGCGGGTGACGTTCCTCGTCGGCGACAACGGCACCGGGAAGTCCACGATCATCGAGGCGATCGCGGCCGAGTCGGGGTTAAACGCCGAGAGCGGCTCCTTCTCGTTCAGGTTCGTCACCCGTGCGACCGAGTCGTCGCTCGCGGACTACATCGTGATCGAGTGCGGCCCCGCGACGGCTACTTCCTGCGTGCGGAGTCGTACTACAACGCCGCCGCCGAGATCGAGCGCCTCGAGCTGGACACCTCCGACTCCTACGGCGGGGTCTCGCTCCACGAGCGCTCTCATGGCGACTCGTTCCTCGACCTGGCGATGCACCGCTTCCGGCCCCACGGGTTCGATGTCCTTGATGATCCCGAGGCCGCCCTCCCGGTCGAGGGCTGGTCGGCTACGCCATGCAGTTAGACCCTGCCCAGCTGCGCCGGCTGGGACGCTGGGTCCTGGACGTGATCGCGCTCGAGATCGCCGAGGCCGAGGAAGCGAGACAGCTCGCGGCCGAGGACAACGCCGCGCTGCTCTGCAGCCATCACCACCCCGCGCCCGCGACGCCGCCTATCTCCACGAGGGTCTGCCCAGCGGCGATGTCCGCTTCACTCGACGGACATGAGTCGAGATCTTGGTGATGCCTGCCTCAGGCAGTAGCCAGCGCATGGCGAAACCCCGAGTCGGACAGGGATCGTCGCTCACCTCGTCAGTCATCTGAGCCGCTGAGCGCGTCGGCCCGCTGTCGTGCGGGTGAGTGCGGCGTGCCTGGTCACCCCGGAGTACCCGATGCCCTTCGCCCGCTACATGATTGCCCTGGCGGTCGTTGTCAGGGGAGTGCTGACGAAAGGTTCTGGGCATCACGTCTAGTGAGACTCGTGCTCACGGTGCACCGATACCTCGCCGTCCAGCTCGAGGGCGATCACGGTGCACAGCGGGTCGAGGGCGTCGTCGGTGGTGCAGACGTACTCCAGCCGGGGCCTCGTGGATCCCGCCGATGCGGTGATGGTCGAGCTCGGTGCCCGTTCCGAGGGCGTACGCCTTCAGGACCTCGTTGCGCAGGCCGGGGACCACGACGTAGTCGTTGGGGAGGTCCAGGACGTAGAGAATCAGGATGCGACCGGCACGTCCGCTACCCCTTCTGTCCGGCGACGGCGGCGCGGGTGTGCTCGAGGGCGCGCTCGCGCAGGGTCGTCCCACCGCCGGTGACGATGCCGATGCTGAAGCCGTCCCACATCGCCCGTAGGCGCTCGGAGACGGCTTCTGGCTCGGGCAGCTCGGGGAGCGCGGCGGCGAAGAGCCGGACCAGGTCGGCGTGCCACTCGTCGTCCATCGCGCGCTGCGCGGCGGCGAGCTCGGCGTCGTACGGCGCCCGCGCCCACAGCTCGAGCCAGAGGAGCCAGCGCGGGTCGCGCTCGTCGAGGGCGAGGTAGACGTCGGTGAAGGACAGCAGCGTCTCGACGCCTCCGGAGCCGTCCTTCTCGACCTTCTCCAAGATCGGCGCCCGCTGTGCCGCGTAGGCGTTCTCGCTCCAGCGCAGGGTCTCGAGGAGCAGCCCGTTGCGGGTGCCGAAGTAGTAGAGGAGGTGGCCGCCGCTGGTGCCGAGCCGGGCGGCGAGGGAGGCCATCGTCACCTTGGCGAGCCCTTCCTCGGCCACCATCTCCAGGGTGGTCGCGAGCACCTGCTCGCGCGGTCGTTCCAGGCGTCGGTTGGAGCGTGTGCGCGTCACTTCACCAGTGTCCCCTCGTGTTCGCTTCGCAAAATCTTCGGTCCGGCCCCTTGACTCTAGCGGTGATCTGGGTCACTTTGAATGCCGTTCAAAGTTTTGTACAGCGTTCAAAACTCGCTGTACCCTCATCACAAGGAGACCCGCGATGATCGAATCCATGCAGGTGAGCCCCGACGGGGTGAAGCCGGCGCCGGAGCAGCGGCGGCTCGCGCGGGTGCTCGGGCCCGGCGCCGCGGTCCTGCTGGTGCTGTCGTGCATCACGCCCGCCTCGAGCCTGTTCATCATCGTCCCGGAGTTGTTCGCGACGCAGGGGAGCGGCGCGGTGCTGGCCGTCGTCGCCGGTTTCGCGGTCTCGGTCGCGATCGCCGCCTGCTACGCCGAGCTCGGCACCCGCACCGCCAGCTCGGGCGGTGAGTACGCGATGGTCACCCAGACCCTCGGCAGGTCGATGGGCTGGCTGACGTTCTCCCTGGCCGGCGTGCTGCTCTGGCTGATCCCGCCGATCTTCGCCCTCGGCACCGCCGACTACCTGGCCGACCTGGTGGAGCTGCCGCGGGCCGCGACCGGTGCGATCGTGATGCTCCTCTCGACCGCCACCGCGGTCCTCAACATCAAGGCCAACGCCGTCGTCACCGGCACCTTCCTCGCGCTCGAGATGATCGCCGCCGTCGTCGTCACGATCCTCGGGCTCGGCCACGTCCAGCGCGGCCCCGGCGAGCTGGTCTCGCCGCACGTCATCGGTGAGAACGGCCTGGAGCCCTTCACTCTGGCGATCCTCATCTCCGGTCTCGCCGTGAGCACGTTCCTGGTCAGCGGCTTCGGCACCACGGTCTACCTCGCCGAGGAGATCGTCGACCCGCGCCGCAACGTCGCCCGCGTCATCTTCTGGACCCTCGGCCTGGGCGGCCTGGTCATCCTCGTCCCGACCGTGACCACGGTCCTCGCGGTCGACGACCTGAGCGACCTCGCCTCCGGCAACTTCTCCCAGTGGGTGGCCGCCTGGGGCGGTGAGCGCGTCGCGGTCGCCGTGAACGTCGCCATCGCGATCGCGATCCTCAATGCCGTCATCGTGATGGTGCTCCAGAACGCCCGGGTCGTCTACGCTTCCGCGCGCGACCGCTCCTGGCCCGCCCCGGTCAACGGCGTCCTCACCAAGCTGCACCCCCGCTACGCCACCCCGTGGCTGGCCACCCTCGTCATCGGCATCCCCGGCGCGATCCTGGCCGGCGCCGTCGAGATCGAGGCGCTGCTCGGGGTGACCTCGGTGGTCATCTCCACGATGTACGTCGTCGTGGCGATCGCCGCGCTCCGCGCCCGTCGCCAGAGGCCCGCCGCCCAGGGCTGGCGGATGCCGCTGTGGCCGCTGCCGCCGCTGGTCGTCATCGGCGCGATCGGCTACGCGCTGGTCGGCTCCGCGCGGCTGGACATCGTGATCACGGCCGGTGTCGTGGTCGCCGCCCTCGCCTACTACTTCCTCTACCTCGCCCGCCGTCCCGGCGAGCGGTTCCTCGTCGTCGACCCGACCGAGGAATGAGCACGCCCAGCTGAACCCGTCCCAACCCGACGAATCGAACAAGAGAGAAGAACGCCATGGCTCGCTATGGAACCCAGTTCGGCCCCGACATCACCTTCCTGGGTGTCGACCGGTGTGACTGGGCCGACCCCGCGACGTACGAGGGTGCCGATGTGGTCATCCTCGGTGCCCCCTTCGACGGAGGTACGTCGCACCGGTCGGGCACCCGGTTCGGCCCGCAGTTCATCCGGCAGACCTGCTACCTGGCCCACGACGGCTCGCGGCCCTCGCTGGCGATGCGGGTCGACGCGCTGAAGGACCTTCGCGTGCTCGACGCCGGTGACGTGGAGATGTTCTCCGGTGACGCGGACCGCTCGGTGCGCGACCTGCAGGAGGCCGTCCACGCCGTGACGAGCAACGGCGCGATCCCGCTGGTGCTGGGTGGCGACCACACGATCGCCTGGCCCGACGCCGCCGGCGTCGCCCAGCACCTCGGTCAGGGACGCGTCTCGATGATCCACTTCGACGCCCATGCCGACACCGGCGACATCGAGTTCGGCTCGCTGATCGGGCACGGCCAGCCGATGCGCCGGCTCATCGAGTCCGGTGCGCTGCGCGGCGACCGGTTCCTGCAGATGGGGCTGCGCGGCTACTGGCCCGAGCCCGAGACGCTGGACTGGATGGCCGAGCAGGGCATGCGGTCCTACGAGATGACCGAGATCGTCCACCGCGGCCTGGAGGAGTGCCTCACCGAGGCGTTCACCATCGCCACCGACGAGTGCGACGGCGTCTTCCTCTCGGTCGACATCGACGTCTGCGACCCCGGGCACGCCCCCGGCACCGGCACCCCGGAGCCGGGCGGCCTGACCGCCCGCCAGCTGCTCGACGCGGTCCGCCGGATCGCGTACGAGCTGCCGGTGGTCGGGATCGACGTGGTCGAGGTCTCCCCGCCCTACGACCACGCCGACATCACCTCGTTCCTCGCCAACCGGGTCGTCCTCGAGGCGCTCTCGGGCATCGCCCGCCGCAAGCGCGACGAGGCAGACGGGACCCGCTGGGACCCGAGCCTCCCGCTGCTGGCCCAGCGCCCGGACCGGCGACCCACCGACAACCAGGAGAACTGACATGACCACCTATGACGTGATCGTGGTCGGCGCCGGTGCGACCGGCCTGACCGCGGCCTGGCGACTGGCCCAGGCGGGCCAGGACGTGCTCGTCCTGGAGGCACGCGACCGCGTCGGCGGCCGGCTGCGCACCGAGGCGCACGGCGCGCCCGGCGCCGAGGCGGACTTCGAGATCGGCGGCCAGTGGGTCTCACCCGACCAGGACGCCCTCATCGGGATCCTCGACGAGCTCGGCCTGCCGACGTACCCGCGCTTCCGCGAGGGCGAGTCCCTCTACGTCGACAAGGCAGCTGTCGCGCACCGCTTCGGCGACGACCTGCCGGTGGGGGAGTCCACCGCGGCCGCCATCGCGCAGCTGACCAAGACCCTCGACGGCCTGGCAGCCGCGATGGACCCGGCGAGGCCGTGGGAGCTCGACGACGCCGGCCACCTCGACAGCGTCTCGTTCCGCGCCTGGCTCGAGCAGCAGTGCGACGACCCGGTCGCCATCGACAACATCGCCCTCTACATCGGGCCGGCGATGCTGACGAAGCCCGCCCACTCCTTCTCCGCCCTCCAGGCCGTGCAGATGGCCGCCAGCGCGGGGTCGTTCAGCAACCTCGTCGACGCCGACGTGATCCTCGACCGCCGGGTCGTCGGTGGCCTGCAGCGGGTGCCGCTGACGCTGGCCTCGCGACTCGGTGATCGCGTCCGGCTCGGCCAGGACGTCACGCACATCGAGTGGGACGAGGACGGCGCCGTCGTCCACGTCGGCGCCGAGATCCATGCCGCGCGCCGGCTGGTCCTCGCGGTCCCGCCGACCCTCGTCAAGCGGATCCGGTTCAGCCCCGAGCTTCCGGCCGAGCACCGGATCGCCCGCGAGCACCAGTCGTTCGGGCTGGTCATCAAGGTGCAGGCGCAGTACGAGACGCCGTTCTGGCGTGCCGACGGGCTCAGCGGCACCGGCTTCGCGCCCTGGCAGCTGGTCCACGAGGTGTACGACAACACCCCCGAGGGCGAGCAGCGTGGGACGCTGGTCGGCTTCGTCTCCGACGAGCGCGCGGACGCGGTCGGCCGGCTCTCCGACGCCGAGCGCCGGCGCCAGGTGCTCGAGTCGCTGGCTGCGTACTTCGGGGACGCGGCGCTCGAGCCGCTCACCTTCGTCGAGAGCGACTGGCAGCACCAGGAGCTCACCGGCGGGGCGTACGGGACCAGCTTCGACCTCGGTGGCCTGACGCGCTGGGGTGCGGTGCTGCGCGAGCCGCTCGGGCCGATCGAGTTCGGCAGCAGCGATGTCGCCGGACACGGCTTCCAGCACGTGGACGGCGCCGTACGTGTGGGCGAGGAGATCGCTCGCCGGATCATTGCAACGTGATCGCAGCGGAGCGGTGCCTAGCCTCTGACCGGCGCGCTCATCGTGGGGTGAGCGCGCCAACCTCGAGAAAGGTCCACCACTCGTATGCGCCTCCTCCTCATGGGTCCGCCAGGTGCTGGCAAGGGCACCCAGGCCGCCGTCATCGCCGAGCGCTTCGCCGTCCCGGCGATCTCGACCGGCGACATCTTCCGGGCCAACGTCGCCCAGCGGACCGCGTTGGGCGTCTCGGCACAGGAGTACATGAACGCGGGCGAGTACGTGCCGGACGAGATCACCAACGCGATGGTCGCCGACCGGCTCGCCGCCGGTGACTGCGACGGCGGATTCCTCCTCGACGGCTACCCGCGGACCCCGCAGCAGGTCGCCGAGCTCGACGCGATCCTGGAGATCTCGGGTGTCGCGCTCGACGCCGTGGTGCTGCTCGAGGCCGACCCCGACGAGCTGGTGAGCCGGCTCCTGGCCCGGTCCCGGGAGCAGGGTCGGGCCGATGACACCGAGGCGGTCATCCGCCGCCGGCTCGAGGTGTACGCCGCCGAGACCGGGCCGCTCGCCGCCGGGTACGCCGCACGCGCCCTGCTCGCCACCGTGGACGGGCTCGGGGCGGTCGACGAGGTCACCGAGCGGATCCTGGGAGCCCTGACCTCGATGTCGGCTCAGCGGACGGCGACCTCGGCGCCGTAGCGCTCGACGCAGAACGCCGAGAGCCGCTCGGCCAGGCCGGAGAGCGCCTCGGCGGCGTGGTGCTGCGGGTCCCAGGCGGCGTACAGCCGGATCCGCACCCGCCCCGCCGGCGCCTCGATGTGCAGCGGCACCAGGCCGAAGCGTGGGTCGTCGGAGACGACCGCGATCCCACGGCCCGAGGCTGCGAGCGCCTGCGCGACCTGGGCGTTGGACACCTCGAGGACGTCGCCGTAGCCCACGGCGGCGTCCTCGGCCGCCGCGTCCAGGAGCGGGCGCGGCCGCAGGTCGTCGGTGAGCAGCACGAGCGGCCGGGCCACCAGGTCGCGTACGTCCACGGACCCCCGTCCCGCCCACGCGTCGTCGGGCCGGACGTAGGCCCACACCGGCAGGACGGCGAGGGCACGCGAGGCCAGGGACCGGGCCGGCGGCCGGGTGACGATCGCCAGGTCCGCGCCGGCGCGGACTGCCGCGACCGCTCCGCGCGGGTCGAGCTCACGGACCATCGCGACCGGATCCTCGGGCCCGAGCGTCGCCAGGAACGGTGCGAGGACGTCGGTGAGCGTCGTGGAGGGCACCGCGAGATGGAGCTCGTCGAGCAGGCCCGAGGCGAGCACGCCGACGGCCCGCTCGAGGTCGTCGGCGTGCGTGAGCAGGTCGCGGGCGCGGGGGAGGAGGTCCTCGGCCGTCCGGGTGAGGCGCAGCCGCCGCCCCTCCCGGGCGAACAGCGGCACGCCCAGGTTGGTCTCGAGCTGGCGCAGCTGCCGGGACAGCACCGGCTGGGTCACGTGCAGCACCTCGGCCGCCTGGGTCGCGGAGCCCGCGTCGGCGGTGGCGACGAAGTAGCGCAGCAGCCGCAGATCCATGCTCATGAGGCATGATTGTAGTAGTCAAAAGGTCTTGGACGACATGTGTCGCCGAGGTTCATGCTGAACCCATGACCGAGTCCCTCGAACAGTCCCGTCTCCTGCGTACGCCGCTGCCCGGCCCGCGCTCCCAGGAGCTCATGGCCCGCAAGGTCGCGGCCGTGAGCCAGGGCGTGGCCACGACCATGCCCGTCTTCGCCGCGCGCGCGGCCGGCGGGATCGTCGAGGACGTCGACGGCAACCGCTTCATCGACCTCGGCTCCGGCATCGCGGTGACCACCGTCGGCTCCAGCGCCGCCCGGGTGGTCGAGGCCGTCTCCGAGCAGGTCGCGGCCTTCACCCACACCTGCTTCATGGTCACCCCCTACGAGGGCTACGTTGCCGTCGCCGAGCACCTCGCCCGGCTCACCCCCGGCGACCACGAGAAGCGAACCGCCCTGTTCAACTCCGGTTCCGAGGCCGTCGAGAACGCGGTCAAGATCGCCCGCTCCTTCACCGGCAAGGACGCGGTCGTCGTCTTCGACCACGCCTACCACGGGCGCACCAACCTCACCATGGCGATGACCGCGAAGAACATGCCCTACAAGCACGGCTTCGGGCCGTTCGCCGGCGAGGTCTACCGGGCCCCGATGTCCTACCCGTTCCGTGACGCCGCCGAGATCGACGGCAAGCTGGCCGCGGCCCGGGCGACCTCCCTGATCGAGACCCAGGTCGGCGCCGACAACCTCGCCGCGATCGTGATCGAGCCGGTCCAGGGCGAGGGCGGCTTCATCGTCCCGGCCCCCGGGTTCCTCGCCGCCCTCGCCGACTGGTGCCGCGCCAACGACGTGCTCTTCGTGGCCGACGAGGTGCAGTCCGGCTTCGGCCGCACCGGCACCTGGTTCGCCGTCGAGCACGACGGTGTCGTCCCGGACCTCGTGGTCAGCGCCAAGGGCATCGCCGGTGGCCTGCCGCTCTCCGCGGTGACCGGCCGCGCCGAGGTCATGGACGCCGTCCACCCCGGCGGCCTGGGCGGCACCTACGGCGGCAACCCGCTCGCCTGCGCCGCCGCGCTGGCCGTGATCGACACCATCGAGGCCGAGGACCTCCTCACCCGGGCGCGCGAGATCGAGACGCGCCTGCTGGGAAGGCTCGGCGAGCTGCAGCAGAGCGACCCGCGCATCGGTGACGTACGCGGCCGGGGCGCGATGATCGCCGCCGAGTTCGTGGACCCGGCCACCGGTGACCCCGACGGTGCGGTCGCCAAGGCCGTGGCCGCCTACGCTCACAGCCAGGGTGTCATCGCCCTGACCTGTGGCACCTGGGGCAACGTCATCCGCTTCCTGCCCCCGCTGAGCATCTCCGACGAGCTGCTCGACGAAGCCCTGGACGTACTCACGACCGCACTGGAGGAGATCAAGTGACCACGACTACCGAGACCGGCTACCTCGACTCCCTCGACGCAGGCAGCGGCGTCCTCGTCGGCGGCCGGTGGCGCCCGGGCACCGCCGGCGTCTTCGCGGTCGAGAACCCCGCGACCCGCGAGCACGTCGCCGACGTCGCCGACGGCACCCCCGAGGACGCGACCGCGGCCGTCGACGCGGCCGCCGCGGCGCTCCCGGGCTGGTCGGCGCTGCCGCCACGCACCCGCAGCGACCTGCTCAACCGGGTCCGCGACCTGATGCTGCGCGACGCCGACGAGCTCGCCGCGCTGATCGCGCTCGAGAACGGCAAGTCCCTCGCCGACGCCCGCGGCGAGGTCGTCTACGCCGCCGAGTTCTTCCGCTGGTACGCCGAGGAGGCCGTACGCCCACACGGCGACTTCGGTGCCTCGCCGGCCGGTGGCACCCGCACCATCGTCACCCACAAGCCGGTCGGCGTGGCCGCCCTGGTGACGCCGTGGAACTTCCCGGCCGCGATGGCCACCCGCAAGATCGCCCCGGCCCTCGCGGCCGGCTGCACCGTCGTGCTCAAGCCCGCCGCCGAGACGCCGCTGACGGCGCTGGCGGTCGCCCGGCTGATCGCCGAGGCGGGCGTGCCGGACGGCGTCGTCAACGTCGTTCCCGGCCTGGACGCAGCCGGCATCGTCAGCACCTGGCTCACCGACGCCCGGGTCCGCAAGATCTCCTTCACCGGCTCGACCGGCGTCGGCCGAGTGCTGCTCCGCCAGGCCGCCGACCGCGTCGTGAACACCTCGATGGAGCTCGGCGGCAACGCGCCGTTCGTGGTGACCTCGAGCGCCGACGTGGCCGCGGCGGTCGAGGGCGCGATGGTCGCCAAGTTCCGCAACGGGGGGCAGGCCTGCACCGCGGCCAACCGGCTCTACGTCCACGCCGACGTCGCCGAGGAGTTCACCGCCCGCCTCGGTGCCGCGGTGGAGGCGCTGAAGGTGGGTCCGGCCGAGCAGGGCAGCGACATCGGCCCGCTCATCTCCGCCAAGGCGTACGCCACCGTCACCGGCCTCGTCGACGACGCCGTGGCCGCGGGTGCCGTGATCGCCCACCGCGCCGAGGTCCCCGCCTCGGAGGGCTACTTCTACGCGCCCACGGTCCTGACCGGCGTACCGGCCGACTCGCCGCTGCTGCGCGAGGAGATCTTCGGGCCGGTGGCGCCGATCGTGGTCTGGAACGACACCGAGGAGCTGCTCGCCGCCGTCAACGACACCGAGTTCGGCCTGGCGGCGTACGTCTTCGGCGAGCTGGGCGAGGCGCTGCACGTGGCCGAGCGGATCGACGCCGGGATGGTCGGCGTCAACCGCGGTCTGGTCTCCGATCCCTCGGCTCCGTTCGGCGGCGTGAAGCAGAGCGGCATCGGTCGCGAGGGCGCGAGGGCCGGGCTGGAGGAGTACCTCGAGACGCAGTACCTCAGCGTCGCCTGGTGACGGCGCCCTTGGTGATTGGCATCACGCAGGCTCGATCCACGATGATGTGACCCAGGCCACCCGCACACCCTGCGGGTGGTTCCTCGGGACTGCCTCACCCGGCGGTCCCGGCAATTGCTCCAGACGGACCACCAGTGCCGCCCGGCAGATTGAGGAGTCACCCCTATGACCGCAGTTTTCGAGCCTGGGACATCGTTCGAGGCCTACGACCTGGCCGACCGCTACCGCGTCGGAGCCGGCCCCGTGCTGCTGACCGGGATCCAGGCGATCGCGCGGATGCTCGTCGAGCAGCGCGCGCTGGACCAGCGCCGCGGACTGCGGACCGGCACCTTCATCTCCGGCTACCCGGGCAGCCCGCTCGGCGGCCTCGACCAGCTCCTGCTGGGCCTGCCGAAGGAGATGGCCGACGCCGACATCACCGTCGTGCCCGGCCTCAACGAGGAGCTCGCGGCGACCGCGGTGTGGGGCTCGCAGTCGGCGGTGACCCTCGACACCGAGCGCTACGACGGCGTCACCGGGGTCTGGTACGGCAAGGGTCCGGGCGTCGACCGCGCGCTGGACGCGATGCGCCACGCCAACATGTACGGCGCCCACCCCAGCGGCGGCATGCTGATGCTGGTCGGCGACGACCCGGCCGCGAAGTCCTCGACGGTGCCCGCGGTCTCCGAGCGCACCCTGGCCTCCCTCGGCATCCCGGTGCTCTTCCCGCGCAACGCCTCCGAGATCGTCGAGTACGGCATGGAGGGCATCGCCCTCTCCCGCGCCTCCGGCTGCGTCGTGGCGCTCAAGATCGTCGCCGACGTCGCGGACGGCGCCTGGGTGGTCAACCCCGAGATCGGCGTCCTCGACCCGGTCACCCCGAAGACCCAGTGGGACGGCGTCCCCTACACCTACGAGCCGACCAAGATCGAGCTCTTCCCCGACCGGATCGTCGGCGCCGAGGCGAAGCTCTACGGCCCCCGGATGAACGTCGTCAAGGCGTACGCCGCCGAGAACCACCTCAACCGGATCGAGGTCAAGGCACCGGACGCCAAGGTCGGCATCGTCGCCTCCGGCTCCTGCTACGACTCGATGCGCCAGGGCCTCAAGGACCTCGGCCTGGACCACGACGAGCTGATCGCCGCAGGTGTCCGGGTGCTGCGCCTGGGGATGATGTGGCCGGTCGAGCCGACCATCGTGGAGACCTTCGCGGAGGGGCTCGAGGAGATCGTCGTCGTCGAGGATAAGACCTCCTTCATCGAGCAGGGCATCCGCGAGATCCTCTACGGCGCGCCGTCGGCTCCTGTCATCGTCGGCAAGAAGGACCGCAACGGTGTCCCGCTGGTGCCGCTCGACGGTGAGCTGACCGCCGGTCGCCTGCTCGCGCCGCTGCGTCGTGCACTGAAGGGCCACGCCGAGCTGAAGCCGGCCGGCCCGGTCCGGATCGACCTGCCGCTGCTCTCGACCTCGCGCACGCCCTACTTCTGCTCCGGCTGCCCCCACAACCGCTCGACCGCGCTCCCGGAGGGGAGCCTGGGCGGCGGCGGCATCGGCTGCCACACCCTGGTGACCGCCTCGCAGCGCGAGGACAGCGCCGTCGTCGGCATCACCCAGATGGGCGGCGAGGGCTCCCAGTGGATCGGTCAGGCGCCCTACAGCCACGCCGGCCACACCTTCCAGAACGTCGGCGACGGCACCTTCTTCCACTCCGCGCAGCTGGCCATCCAGGCGTGCGTGGCAGCGAACGTCAACATCACCTACAAGCTGCTCCACAACGACGTCGTCGCGATGACCGGCGCCCAGAAGCGGCAGGGCGAGGTCGCGATGGCGCAGCTGACCCACAAGCTGATGAACGAGGGCGTCAAGGCGATCATCGTCGTCGCCGACGAGCCGAAGCGCTACCGCCGCGCCCACTTCCCCGAGGGCGTACGCCTGTGGGACCGCGACCGCCTCGGCGACGCCCAGCGAGAGCTTCGCGACATCGAGGGCGTGACCGTCCTGATCTACGACCAGCACTGCGCGGCCGACGCCCGCCGTCAGCGCAAGCGGGGCACGATCGAGGCCCGCAACACCCGGATCGTGATCAACGAGGCCGTGTGCGAGGGCTGCGGCGACTGCGGCGTGAAGTCCAACTGCCTCTCCGTGCAGCCGGTCGAGACCGAGCTGGGCCGCAAGACCCGCATCGACCAGACCTCCTGCAACACCGACTACACCTGCGTCGACGGGGAGTGCCCCTCCTTCATGGCCGTCGAGACCGACCCGAGCGCCAAGAAGGCGAAGAAGTCGACCCCCGAGCCGCCGACGGTGGCCGACCCGGGCTACGGCGAGCTGGAGAAGACCTACGGCGTCTTCATGGCCGGCATCGGCGGCACCGGCATCGTCACCGTCAACCAGGTGCTCGCCACCGCCGCGCTGCGCGCCGGCTTCGGTGTGGAGTCGCTCGACCAGGTCGGGATGAGCCAGAAGGCGGGCCCGGTGACGGCTCACCTGCGGTTCGGCCCGGGCGCGATCGACCCCTCCAACCGGGTCACCCCGGGCTCGGCTGACGCGCTGCTCGGCTTCGACCTGCTCACCCTGGCCGAGGGCAAGAACCTCGCCTACGGCGACCCGGCGCACACCCGCGCTGTCGTGTCGACCAGCAAGACGCCGACCGGGCCGATGGTCTACGACAAGGACATCGCCTACCCGGCCGACGACGAGCTGCTCACCCGGGTGAACAGCGCGACGTCCTCGCTGCGTGCCTTCGACGCGCTGTCGGCGGCGGAGACCCTCTTCGGAAACACCGCCGCGGCCAACTTCCTGCTGGTCGGCGCCGCCTACCAGGCCGGTGCGCTCCCGATCCCCGCCGAGGCGATCGAGGAGGCCATCGGCATCAACGGGGTCGCCGTCAGTGCGAACGTCGCCGCCTTCCGCTGGGGCCGTGCCTCGGTCGCGGTGCCGGAGGAGTTCGCCAAGGTCACCGGGACGGCCACCGCGCCGGTCGAGGAGATCGTCGTGCCGGCCCTGGACGCCGCGACGTTCGACGGGGAGGTGCGCCGCCTCGCCGAGGTCCGTGCCCCGAAGCTCGTCGCCTTCCAGAACCAGGCGACCGCTCGTGACTACGTCGAGACCGTCGAGCGGATCTGGAACGCCGAGCGCTCGGTGACCGAGGACACCCGCTTCTCCGAGGCCGTCGCCCGCTACCTGTTCAAGCTCACCGCCTACAAGGACGAGTACGAGGTCGCCCGGCTGCTCACCGCGCCGGCCGCGCTCGACGGCGTCCGCGCCGAGGTCCAGGGCAAGATCAGCTTCAAGCTCTCCCCGCCGATCTTCGGGGCGTTCCTGAAGGGCGGCAAGATGACGTTCGGTCCGCGTTCCCACTTCATCCTCCGCCTGCTGGCGACCATGAAGTTCCTGCGCGGCACGATCCTGGACCCCTTCGGTCACGCCCACGTACGCCGCACCGAGCGTGCCCTGTTCGCGCACTACTCCGCGCTGGTCACCGGCCTGGCGGCCGACCTCACCGAGGAGTCCTACGCCCGGGCCGTCCGCCTCGCGGAGCTCCCGGACATGGTGCGCGGCTACGAGAACGTGAAGATGCGCAACGTCGAGGCCTACCGCGAGGCGCTCGCCGCCGAGGGCATCGACCTGGCGGTCTAGATCACGCCGAGCGTCTCGGCCAGCCTCGACTGCGCACCAGCGCTGTCGAGGCTGGCCTCCACCCGGCGTACGTTGCCGGCCGAGGGGTAGGCGAAGGCAGCCATCAGCGCCAGCGAGATGAGCCCGCCGATGACGTACGTCATCAGCTGACCCTCGGTGAGGACGAACGCGAGGGTGATGGAGACGATTGCGACCAGCTCGCTGAGCGCGAGCCGGAGGATCAACGACGTCTGGTGCTTCTGAAGCGCCTCGCTCTTCGCCTTCTCCGGGTCCGTGCCCGGCGTGACCGGAGCGACCCGGAACCCGATCGTCGAGAGGACCAGGCCGATGACGACCCCGGCCACGACCTGACCCCCGATGACGTACGTCGACGGCAGCGCCAGGTCGGCGTCGGGGACGCTGAGGTAGACGACCACCCCCAGCACCACGACCATGCTCATGAACGCGAGCGCCATCATCTGGGCGGTACGCAGGGCGGGTGTGGGCATCTGAGCTCCTCTTCGACAGGTGATTGGGAGGCAACCTAGCGGACGCCGTGGCCCGGGGTGCGGATCGGTCATGTCACACAGCGTAGGCCCCGCAACGCCGAGTCGGAAGATCTGG
>NZ_JBEYUV010000021.1:47098-96943 GCF_040643685.1 Nocardioides sp. NPDC047086 | reverse complement strand
CCCCTGTCGCGCTCGATGGGACCGTGTTGGTCTCGACACGACGTCGTTCGTCCCTCACGACGTCGGCTCGACCAGCGGTGGCGTCGGCTCGACCAACGGCGTCGGCTCGACCAGCGGGGGTGGCTCGACCAGCGGGGGCGTCGGCTCGACCGACGGCGGAGACGGCCAGGTCGAGCAGCGCGTCGACGTCGAGGTGCTCCTCGACGAGGTCGCCGATCAGGTCCAGGCGGCGCTCGCGGGCGGCGGGGAAGGAGACGGTCGACGGCTCGCGGCCCAGGGTCGCCTCGAGGAACGCGCCGCGCAGGGCGTCGCCTTCCAAGGACCCGTGCCACATCGTGCCGAAGACCTGCCCGGATCGCGCGCCACCCAGGAACTCGGTGACCCCGTCGCCGCGGGTGATCCGACCGTGGTGGATCTCGTAGCCGCTGGCCTCGACGCCGAGCGCCGACCCGGTGGGCAGCCGGAGGTTCTTGGCGGGGGTGAAGTCGGTGCGTACGTCGAGCAGGCCCAGCCCCTCGACCTCGGCGATCGACCCCTCGACCCCGTCCGGGTCCGCGATCACGCAGCCGAGCATCTGGAAGCCGCCGCAGATCCCGAGGAGCGGGCGGCCGCGTCGTACGTGGTCCGTGATCGCCACGTCGAGGCCGCGCGAGCGGAGCCAGGCCAGGTCGCTGATCGTGGACCTGGTGCCGGGCAGGACGACCAGGTCGGCGTCGGCGACGTCGGCCGGGGAGGAGGCGAAGACGACGTCGAGGTCCGGCTCCAGGCCGAGCGCGTCGACATCGGTGAAGTTGGAGATGCGGGGGAGACGTACGACCGCGACCTTGCGGGTGGCGCCGGCCTCCGCACGGCGCCCGTCGAGGTCGAGCGCGTCCTCGGAGTCGAGCCACAGCGACGGCTCCCAGGGCAGCACCCCGAAGACCCGGCGCTCGGTGAGCGACTCCAGCGAGTCGAGCCCGGGCTTCAGCAGCCCCGCGTCGCCGCGGAACTTGTTGATCACAAAACCGCTGATCAGGGCCTGGTCCTCGGGCTCGAGGAGGGCCAAGGTGCCGTACATCGCCGCGAATACCCCACCCCGGTCGATGTCGCCCACGACCACTGTCGGCAGCCCGGCGTGCCGCGCCAGCCCCATGTTGACGTAGTCACCGGCCCGCAGGTTGATCTCGGCGGGGCTGCCCGCGCCCTCCGCGACGATCACGTCGAACCGAGAGGCGAGATCGTCGTACGCGGCATGGGCCGCGGTCGCCAGATGCCGGCGCCCCGCCTCCCAGTCGTGCGAGGAGACCTCACCGGCGGGATGGCCCATCAGCACCACGTGGCTGCGGCGGTCGGAGCCGGGCTTGAGCAGGACCGGGTTCATCGCCGGCTCCGGGGTGACCTGGGCGGCTCGTGCCTGCACCCACTGTGCGCGCCCGATCTCCGCCGTGGTCCCCTGGCCTCCGGTGGTCGAGCTTGTCGAGACCACCATCGAGTTGTTGGACATGTTCTGGGCCTTGTAGGGCGCCACCTTGACGCCGCGGCGGGCGAACGCCCGACACAGCCCGGTGGTCACGACCGACTTGCCCGCGTCCGAGGTGGTGCCGGCGACCAGCAGGCCACTCATCGGCGTGGGGCTCGCAGGAGGTAGATGTCCATCACCCAGCCGGACGTCTCGCGCAGCCGGGTGCGAGCCGCGTCGATCGCCGGGAGCACCTCGCCGACCCGACCGGCGACGAGCTCCTCCTCGCGGGTGCCGAGGTTGCCGCCCCACCAGATCCGCCAGTCCTCGAGCCCGGGGAGGTCGACGACGCGGTTGAGCATCACCACGAGGTTGTCGTGACCCGCCTCGACGGCCTCGAGCACCGCGCGGCCGGTGGTGACGTAGAGCGGTCGCCCGACGTCATGGAGCACGAGCCGGTGCCGCGCGGCGAGCAGCTGCACCGAGGAGATCCCCGGGATGACGTCGACCTCGACGTCGACCAGCGAAGCGATCTGGTCGACGACCCGGATCGTGGAGTCGTAGAAGGCCGGGTCGCCCCAGACCAGGAAGCCGACGTCGCCCGGGTGCTCGGCCAGCACGGCGAGGTAGCGCTCGACCCGGGCACGGTGCCACTCCCGGACGGCCGTCTGATAGTCCTCGTCGGTCCCGGTGAACTCCTCACGCCGCTCGCGAGGGGCGTCGGCGACCTTCACCACTCGCGCGGGCGTGGACAGATGGCGGTCGAGCAGCTCCTCACGGGCCCGCACCAGCGGATCCGGCATCCCGCCCTTGGCCGTGCCCGACTTGTCGGTGACCAGGAAGTAGTCGACCGATCGCATCGCGGCGACGGCTTCGAGGGTGACCTGGTCGGGGTCGCCGGGACCGACGCCGATGATCTTGATCCGACGCGTCACTCGTCCTCCAGGTCGCCTTCGATGTCGAGATAGATCTCCTGCATCTGTGCGACGAGCTCGGGGTCGGGCGACTCCCACAGCCCGCGCTCGGCTGCCTCGTGCAGCCGCTCCACGATCCCACGCAGCGCCCACGGGTTCGAGGTCCGCATGAATTCCTGGTTGGTCTCGTCCAGGACGTACTCGCGGGCGAGCTTCTCGTACATCCAGTCCTGCACCACGCCGGCGGTCGCGTCGAAGCCGAAGAGGTAGTCGACGGTCGCGGCCAGCTCGAAGGCACCCTTGTAGCCGTGGCGCTGCATGGCCGAGATCCAGCGCGGGTTGACCACCCGGGCGCGGAAGACGCGGTTGGTCTCCTCCTGCAGCGTGCGGGTCTTGATGGCGTCGGGGGAGGTGGAGTCGCCGACGTACGCCTTCGGTTCGCTGCCGGTCAGCGCGCGGACGGTCGCGACCATGCCGCCGTGGTACTGGAAGTAGTCGTCGGAGTCGGCGATGTCGTGCTCGGCGGAGTCGACGTTCTTGGCGGCGACCTTGATCCGGCGGTAGTTGGTGCGCATGTCGTCGGCCGCCGGGGCGCCGTCGAGGTCGCGGCCGTAGGCGAAGCCGCCCCACGCCGTGTAGACATCCGCCAGATCGGCATCGGAGCGCCAGTTGCCGGCCTCGATCACCTGCAGGATCCCGGCGCCGTACGAACCGGGCTTGGAGCCGAAGATGCGGGCCGTCGCCCGGCGCTGGTCGCCGTGCTCGGCGAGGTCCTCGAGGGTGTGCGCGCGGACGAAGTTGTCCGCGGCCGGCTCGTCGAGGTCGGCCACCATCCGGACGGCGTCGTCGAGCATCGAGACGACGTGCGGGAACGCGTCGCGGAAGAACCCGGAGATGCGTACGGTCACGTCGATCCGGGGCCGGCCCAGCTCGGCGAGCGAGATGACGTCGAGGTGGGTGATGCGACGCGACGCCTCGTCCCACTCGGGGCGCACCCCGAGGAGCGCGAGCACCTCGGCGACGTCGTCGCCGGACGTACGCATCGCGCTGGTGCCCCAGACCGAGAGCCCGACCGACGTCGGGTAGTCGCCGGTCTCGTCCAGGTAGCGCTGCAGCAGCGAGTCGGCCATCGCCTGCCCGGTCTGCCAGGCCAGCCGGCTCGGGACCGCGCGGGGGTCGACGGTGTAGAAGTTGCGCCCGGTCGGAAGTACGTTGACGAGCCCCCGCAGCGGCGAGCCAGAGGGCCCCGCGGGGACGAAGCCACCGTCCAGCGCGTGCAGGACGGCGCCCAGCTCGTCGGTCGTCCTCGCCAGGCGAGGGACCACCTGCTCGGCGGCGAAGGCGAGCACCTGCTGGACGGCCGGGTCGTCGTGGAGCGACTCGGCGACGGCCGGGTCCCAGCCGGCCGCGTCCATGCGCTCCACCAGAGCGCGAGCCTGGGTCTCGATCTCGTCGACGGTCCGGGTGTCGGCGCCCTCCTTGAGGCCGAGGGCCGCCCGCAGACCGGGCACGGCGCCGCCGACGCCGCCCCAGACCTGTGCGGCGCGCAGGATCGAGAGCACCAGGTTGATCCGCGCCTCGCCCTCGGGGGCGCCGCCGAGCACGTGCAGGCCGTCGCGGATCTGGGCGTCCTTGATCTCGCAGAGCCAGCCGTCGATGTGGAGCATGAAGTCGTCGAAGTCGTCGTCCTCGGGACGCTCCTCCATGCCGAGGTCGCGGTGGAGCTCGGCCGCCTTCATCAGCTGCCAGATCTCGCCGCGGATGGCGGGCAGCTTGGCCGGGTCCATCGAGGAGATCCGGTCGTACTCCTCCATCAGCCCTTCCAGCCGCGCGATGTCGCCGTAGGACTCCGCGCGCGCCATCGGCGGGACCAGGTGGTCGACGATCGTGGCGTGCGCGCGGCGCTTGGCCTGGGCGCCCTCGCCCGGGTCGTTGACCAGGAACGGGTAGATCAGCGGCATGTTGCCGATCGCCGCGTCCGGGCCACAGCTCGCCGAGAGGGCGGCGTTCTTGCCGGGCAGCCACTCCATCGAGCCGTGCTTGCCGAGGTGTACGACGGCGTCGGCGCGGAAGCCGTGCTCCAACCAGCGATAGGCGGCCAGATAGTGGTGGGACGGAGGCAGGTCGGGGTCGTGGTAGATGGCGACGGGGTTCTCGCCGAACCCGCGCGGCGGCTGGATCAGGATGACGATGTTGCCGGCCTGGAGGGTGGCCAGGACGAGCTCGCCGTCGTCGTTGACGAACAGGTTGCCCGGCGTCGGACCCCAGGTCTCGACCATCTGTTCGCGTAGGTCAGCAGGGAGATCCTTGGTCCACTCGTCGTAGGACGCCTTGGAGATGCGGACGTGGGCGTCGGTGAGCTGCGCGTTGGTCAGCCACTCCTCGTCCTGGCCGCCCGCGGCGATCAGCGCGTGGATCAGGGCATCGCCGGCGGCCGTGTCGTCCGGGCCGTCGAGGAGGCGTACGACCTCGTTGTCCTGCCCCAGGTCGTAGCCCTCCTCGCGGAGGCGGCGCAGCATCCGGATTGCGGAGACCGGGGTGTCCAGGCCGACCGCGTTGCCGATCCTGGCGTGCTTGGTCGGGTAGGCGGAGAGCACCAGCGCGAGGCGCTTCTCGGCGTTCGGAGTGTGGCGGAGCCGGGCGTGGTTGACCGCGATCCGGGCCACGCGGGCGGTGCGCTCGGGGTCGGCGACATAGTGGGGGAGCCCCTGCTCGTCGAGCTCCTTGAAGGAGAACGGGGCGGTGATGATCCGGCCGTCGAACTCCGGGATCGCGATCTGGTTGGCCGAGTCGAGCGGCGTGACGCCGTCGTCAGAGACCTCCCACTCCGCGCGCGAGCTGGTGAGGCACAGACCCTGGAGCACCGGGATGTCGAGCGCCGCCATCCGCTCGACGTCCCAGGCCTCGTCCTCACCGCCGGCGGAGGCGGACGCGGGCACGGAGCCGCCGGCCGCGAGCACGGTCACGATGAGCGCGTCGAGGGTGCCGAGCGCCTCGTAGAGGTCGTCGGGCGCCGAGCGCAGCGAGCCCGCGAAGACGGGTACGCCGGTGGCCGTGCCGGTCGCGTCGATGGCGTCGGCCAGCGCGTGCGCGAAGGCGGTGTTCCCGCTGGTCTCGTGGGCGCGGTAGTAGAGCACCCCGATCCGAGCCTTCCCGCTGGTCGAGCCGCTAGGCGAAGGCGTGTGGAGCGTTGTATCGAGCTTGTCGAGATGACCAACACGCTCCGCGAACCCCCACGCCGGCACCTCCGCCGGCGGCTCGAACCCGAACCCGGTCAGCAGGACCGTGTCGGAGAGGAACGCGTGCAGCTGGGCGAGGTTGGCCGGCCCGCCCTCGGCGAGATAGCGGTGGGCCTCCGCGGCGACACCCATCGGCACCGTGGAGTGCTCCATCAGCTCGGCGCTCGGCTGCTGCTCGCCGCCCAGGACCACCACCGGCGTGCCGCGCTCCTTGACCGCGCTCAAGCCCTCCCACAGCTCGTTGGGCGAGCCGAGGAGCCGGAAGACCACCAGGTCGGCGCCGGCGACGACGGCCTCGAGGTCGGTCGCCCGCGACGGGTTCGCCCAGGCGTAGTCGGCGCCGCTGGCACGGGCTGAGAGCAGGTCGGTGTCCGAGGTGGACAGAAGGGCGATGCGTACGCGTGCAGGGTCGGCCATGCCGAGTTCCTCCTAGGGGTTCTCGCCCCGTCGATCGGTCGGATTGCCCGCGGCCAGTGTCTGGCTGTGCCCGTGCCCAGCAGCGGTACGGACGTCACAGTGGCGGAACCGCCCCGGACTCTCACCGGGTTCCTGCGCCACGAGCGTGCTCGCAGCCTACCCCGCGGGGCCCGCGAGCCAGGTCTCGCGGTTGATCTCGTACTCGACCTCGCCGTCGGCGTGCCCGGCGAGCGGCTCCTCGAACTCCTCCTGGAAGCTGCGCACGAAGCTCATCCCGACCGACGCCATGGTCGCCCGGGAGGCCTCGTTGACGGCCATCGTCTGCGCGATCACCGTGTCGAGGCCGAGGTCCTCGAAAGCGTGCCGGAGCAGCTCGCGCGACCCCTCCTTCGCGAATCCCTTCCGCCAGTGCCGCTGCGGGAGCCGGTAGCCCAGCTCGGCGGCATCGGTGCGGGGCGGATGGTCGGGCGGCTCGAGCATGTAGAGGCCCACGGCCTCACCGGCTGCGTACGCGATCCATTTGCCCTGCCCCTCGGTCTCCTTCGCCACCCGGATCCAGGTGTGCATCCGCTCCTCGGTCTCCTGCGGCGTGAGTGCGCGGGTGAACAGGAAGCGCAGCACCACCGGGTCGGAGTTGAGCTCGACCAGGAACGGCAGATGCTCCTCGCTCAGCGGGACCAGGTCGAGGCGCTCGGTGCGCAGGCGGGCTTGCGGCATGAGCCAGACGCTATCCAGGACGTACGCCGGTGGCACCCGGTTTCTCCGCGGCCAGGTGGCGCAGGGCGCGATGGGCGGCGTGGTAGCCGCACATGCCGTGGACGCCGGCGCCGGGCGGGGTGGCGGCGGAGCAGAGGAACATCCCGGGGATGCCGGTCTCGTAGGCGGTGAGGGTGGGTCGGACGATGAGCTGGCGAAGGGTGTTGGCGCCGGTGGAGATGTCACCCCCGACGTAGTTGAGGTTGTACGCCGCGTAGCCGGCCGGTGTGGTCACGTGGGTCGCCACGATCCGGTCGCGGAAACCGGGCGCGAAGCGCTCGATCTGGGCGAGCACCGCGTCGGTGGCGTCGCCCTCGTAGGCGTGCGGGACCTGCGCGTAGGCCCAGACCGGGTTGAGGTCTCCCGCCGAGCGGGACGGGTCCGCGACGTACTGCTGACCGAGCAGCACGAACGGACGCCCCGGCATCCTGCCTGCCCCGATCTCCCGCTCGCTGGTCGCCACCTCGGCGCTCGTCCCGCCGAGGTGGACGGTCCCGGCGCGGCCGATCTGCGGGTCGCGCCACGGGATCGGCCCGCGTACGGCCAGGTCGAGCTTGTACGCCGCGGGGCCGTGCTGCCACCTCCGCATCGCCCGTCGAGGCCGCTGGGGGAGCGCTTCACCGACGATGTCGGCGAAGCCACCGGGGCTGGTGTCGAACAAGGTCACATCGGCGTCCGGAAGGTCGGCCAGGTCACGGACGGTGGTGCCGGTGACGATGGTGCCGCCCAGCTCCTCGAGCCGCTGCGCCATGGCGAGGGTGATCGCGTGGGAGCCGCCCTCGGCGACGGGCCAGCCGTAGCGATGCCCGCTGACCACGAGCATGGTGCCCACCGCGGCCGTGCCCGGGCGCTCCAGCGGCTGGAACGCGTGCGCCGCGCAGCCGGCGAAGAGCGCCTTGGCCGGCTCTTCGCGGAAGGCCCGGGCGAGCACAGTGGCCGGGGGAGCGGCGCGCATCCCGAAGGAGGCCAGCCGGAACGGATGCCGCGGGGGCCGCACCATCGGGCCGAGGATGTGTTCCGAGATCGCGTCGAAGCCGCGGACGACCGGGCCGAACAGCTGCTGCCAGCGCCGTCCGTCGGCGCCCAGCCCGGCGGCTGTCTCCTCGACGGAGCGGTGCAGCAGCGCGGTCGTGCTCGCGTCCACCGGATGGGCCAGCTGGATCTCGGGGAAACGCCAGGTCAGGCCGTACTTCTCCAGCTCGAGGCCATGCAGGAACGGTGAGGCCACCCCGAGCGGGTGGATCGCCGAGCAGATGTCGTGGCGCAACCCGGGCAGGGTCAGCTCGGCGGTGCGGGTGCCACCGCCGACGGTCTCGGCGGCCTCGAGGACCGTGACCCTCACGCCGTGCTGCGCGAGCACGATCGCCGCCGCCAGGCCGTTGGGCCCGGCGCCGACGACGGTCGCGGAATGTGGCTTCATGGCCAAGTTCTTACGCTGGTCGAGCCGCGAGCGCCAGCGCTCGACCAGCGGGACGGTCATTCGTTCAGGACGCGGTTGGCGACGGCAAACGCGGTGTTGGCGGCGGGTACGCCGACGTAGATCGAGGTCTGCAGGAGCACCTCGATGATCTCCTCACGCGTCAGCCCGTTGGTGAGGGCGGCGCGGAGATGGAACTCGAGCTCCTCGAAGTGGCGCCCCGCGACCAGGGCGGTGAGCACCCCGATCGAGCGGTCACGGCGGGCGAGGCCGGGGCGGGTCCAGATGGTGCCCCAGGCATAGCGCGTGATCAGGTCCTGGTAGTCGCGGTTGACGTCGGTGATCGCGGCGGTGGCCCGGTCGACGTGGGCGTCGCCGAGCACCTGGCGGCGTACGTTCATCCCGGCCGCATAGGCCGGGTCTGCCGCGGTCACGTGGGAGGTGATCAGGGTGGAGACGGCGTGCGGGGCCTCGGCGGGAGCGAGGTGGCCGACGGCGTCGAGCGTGACGTGCCGCCCGTTGCGCACCCCGACGGCGATCTCCTCCAGCGAGGCCGGCGGCGTCGGGGCATCGTCGAGACCCGCGACCGCCAGGACCGGGGCCGCGATCTCGGCGAGCCGGCCGCGGACGTCGTACGTCGCCAGTGCCTCACACACCAGCGCGTAGCTCTCCGCGTCGGCGTCGCGCAGCGAATGGAGCAGGGCGCCGCCCCGGGCGGGCTCGCGCTCGAGGAAGCCGGGGGCGAACCAGCGCTGGGTGGAGCCCGCGATCTGGGAGGCGGTGCCGGCGGCACGCACGGTCGTCGCCCGGTCGTTCCAGCCCTCGGGCTCGCCGATCTTCGCGCCGGTGTTGGTGAGCACCGCGGCGCTCACCCGGGCGGGGGCATCGAGCATGAGCTGGAGACCGACGGCCCCGCCGACCGAGTCGCCGGCATAGGCGAAGGTGCCGTGGCGTTCGCCGCGGTCGGTGAGGACCCGGTCGACGCAGGCGAGTACGCCGGCGGCGAGGTCGGCCATCGAGAACGGCTCCTTGGTGGGAGCGCCGTGGCCGTGGCCCGGGAGCTCCCAGCCGATGACGTGGAAACTGTCCGCGAGCAGCTCGGCGGTGGCGGCCCAGAGCGCGGTCACCGAGGTGCCGAGCGACGGGCCGACGACCAGGAGCGGTTTGCTCGGGTCTCCGGCCAGCTCGACAGGGGTGATCCTCGGAGTCATGACGGGTCCTTCCAGAGTTCGGTCTTCCAGATTTCGTGGGCGCGGGCGAGAGTGGTGTCGATGAGGGCATCGGTGGCGCCGAGATAGTCATCGAGACCTGCAGCGGCCTCGGAGCCGGCCAGGATCTCGCCGCCTACGAAGCCGGTCAGCGACCGCTGTTCGGCCAGCAGGTCCGCGCCCGCGGCCTCGGCCGTGGCGCGCATCCGGGCGGCGTCGACGCGGAGCCCGGCGAGCAGCTCGGTGGTCTGCGAGGCGGCGACCACGCTCCGCCGGGCCAGCGTGGCCAGGGTCTCCCACTCGACGTGCCAGGCGCCGTCGGGACGCTCATCGACGTAGGTCGCCGCCGTGGTGTGGAGCGTGGCGGCCAGCGGGGGAGCGGCGAGCGCGTGGCGGCGGACGAGCACCGAGAGCACCGGGTTGGACTTGTGCGGCATGGTCGAGGAACCGCCACGCCCCTCACCGGCCGGCTCGGCGAGCTCGCCGATCTCCGGGCGGGTCAGCAGGGTGATGTCGGTGGCGATCCGGCCCCAGGTGTCGGCCGTGGTGACCAGCGCGTCGGCGGGCGAGGTCAGTGGGGCGCGGTTGGTGTGCCAGGGCGCCTGCGGGGCCAGTCCGAGGGCGGTCGCCGTGGTCGCGGCCGCCTCTTGGGCGGCGGACACGGGGTCACCGAGACCGCGGAGCCGGGCCAGGCCGACGACCGCCGCCAGGGTGCCGGCGGCGCCGCCGATCTGGGCGGGCAGCGACGTACGCGTCCGGCGGAGCGCCTCGGCGGCATCGCTCAGGCCGGAGAGCCAGGTCGCGGCCTTGAGCCCGAAGGTGATCGGCACCGCGTGCTGGGTCAGCGTGCGGCCCGACATCACGGTGGTGCGGTGCTCCCGGGCGAGACCGGCCAGCGCGGCGGCCTGCGCGGCGAGCTCGTCCTCGACCCGGTCGAGCACGTCGGCGAGACAGAGCACGAGCGCGGTGTCGACGACATCCTGGCTGGTCAGGCCCTTGTGGAGCCATCGGGCCGCCTCGCCGTCGAGGCGGCCACGCAGCAGCTTGACCAGGCCGATGACCGGGTTGCCCCCGGCCTCCGCGCCCTCGGCCAGCCTCGGGACATCGGCCTCGGAGACCAGGCCGGCCAGCGGCGTACGTGCTTCCTCGGGGGCTATCCCGGAGGACACGATCGCGGCCAGCCAGGCCTCCTCGACACGCACCATCGCGGCGAGATAGGCGGCCTCGGAGAAGAGATCCCCGGCGCGCTCCTCGCCTGGCCACAGCAGCGACATTCGACTCCTCAGCCGTAGGTAAGGAAAGTGGTCTCGCGGTCGCCCTGGAGGTGGATGTCGAATCGCAACCCGGTTGCGTCCGCAGTTGCCACCAGCGTCGCACGCTCGTCCTCGGACAGCGACACCAGCAGGGGGTCACCGGCGTTGGAGGGGTGCTCGGGCAGGTAGATCCGGGTGTGCAGCTTGTCGAGCAGACCGCGGGCGAAGACGGTGAGAGCGAAGAACGGTGCCGCGCCCTCCTTCGCCGGGCCGGGAAGCACGGTCGAGAAGGTGTAGTGACCGTTCGGGTCGGTGTCGGCGCGACCCCAGCCGGTGAAGGTCCAGCCGTCGCGGTGCAGCGACCCCTCGGCCTGCGGGACGTTGCCCTCGGCGTCGGTCTGCCAGATCTCGAGCAGCGCGTCGGGGATCGGGTTGCCGGCGCCGTCGTAGACCCAGCCGTGCAGCCGGATCGAGCCGGGGCTGCCCGGCGGGACGAGGTCGGCGTCGCCCTCGTAGGGGAGCGCGTAGCCGAAGAAGGGGCCGATGGTCTGGCCGGGAGTGCGGGTCGTGGTGCTCACAGGTCGCCCTCCTCGGGCTCGGTCCAGGTGCGGCTCGGGCCGGTCAGGACGATGTCCCAGCTGTAGCCCATCGAGTACTCGGGGGTGGAGAGGTCGTGGTCGTACTTCGCCACCAGGGCGTCACGGTCCTTCTGCGAGGTGATCGACTGGTAGATCGGGTCGAGCGCGAAGAGCGGGTCGCTGGGGAAGTACATCTGGGTGATCAGCCGCTGCGTGAACGCGCGGCCGAAGAGCGAGAAGTGGATGTGCGCCGGCCGCCAGGCGTTGATGTGGTTGCCCCACGGGTAGGGGCCGGGCTTGATCGTCTGGAACCGGTAGCGTCCCTCGGCGTCGGTGAGGCAGCGGCCGACGCCGGTGAAGTTGGGGTCGAGCGGAGCGGGGTGCTGCTCGCGCTTGTGGATGTAGCGGCCCGCGGAGTTGGCCTGCCAGATCTCCACGAGCTGGTTGCGCACGGGGCGTCCCTCGCCGTCGAGGACCCGGCCGCTGACCGTGATCCGCTCGCCGATCGGCTCGTTGCTGCCGGCGATGGTCAGGTCGGCCTCGAGCGGCTCCACGTCGGAGTGCCCGAAGCACGGAGCCCACAGCTCGATCGTCTCCGGGTCCGCGTGGCGCGGGTCCTTGGTGGGGTGGCGCAGGATGCTGGACCGGTAGGGCGGGTAGTCCAGCAGGGGCTGGCGTACGTTCTGACCCGCGGCCTCGGCCTCGGTGCTGTTCGCCTCGATCTGGGCAATCTCGGCCGAGAGGTCGGCTTGAGTCTCGGTGGTCGCTGTCACGTTCCGAACGCTAGGTGTGCGAGGCGTACGATGAAAGCATGGGCTTCCGCTGAGCGAAAGGCCCGCTGGAAAGGGTGAATCGGATGGCAGGTGGAAGCGGGGGCCGCACGGTCGCCTCGCGCGTGCTCGGTCTCATCGGCGCCTTCGACGCCGGCCATCGCCGGCTGACGCTCAGCGAGCTCGCCGGCCGAGCGGACCTCTCCCTCCCGACCGCCCACCGGCTGGTCGCCGAGTTGGTCGAGTGGGGCGCGCTGGTGCGGGACGAGGACGGGACGTACGCCGTCGGCCGCCGGCTGTGGGACGCCGGCCTGCTCGCGCCGGTCGCCACCGACCTGCGCTCGGTCGCGTCGCCGTTCCTCCACGATCTCTACGGTGCGACCCTGGAGACGGTCCATCTGGCCGTTCGCGAGGACGGCCACGTGCTCTATCTCGAGACGCTCCGCGGCACCCGCAACGTACCCATCGTCTCCTCGGTCGGCTCGCGCCTGCCGATGTACTCCACCGGCGTCGGCAAGGTGCTCCTGGCCCATGCGCCCGAGGACGTACGCAACCGGGTGCTGGCCGGCCCGCTCAAGCCGTTCACCCGCCACACCATCACCACCCCCGGCCTGCTGCGGCGTCAGCTCGACCGGGCGATCTCCGAGGGCTATGCGACCACCGTCGAGGAGATGACCCTCGGCGCTTGCTCGGTCTCGGTCCCGATCACCACCGCCTCCGGCGTCGTTGGTGCCCTCGGCATCGTCGTCTCCGACCTCCGCCGCAACCGCCTCCGCCTCGTCTCGGCACTCAAGGTCGCCGCCCAGGGCGTCTCCCGCGGCCTCACCTGACCCTGCTGGCCTAGCCTTCTCCGCTGGTCGAGCCGGATTCGTGAGGAACGAACAATCCGTGTCGAGACCAACACAGTCGATTCGAGCGCAACGGGGCTGCGTTGGTTTCGACACGCTCGCTGGCGCTCACGGCTCGACCAGCGAGGCCTGGCCGCGATGGGGTGGGGTACCTTGCGCGAGTGACGTTCCAGACCCCGCACGAAGACGTACGCCGCGCCGCCGCCGAGCGGCTGGGTGCCCTCGCGACACCTCCCGGAGCCCTGGGCCGCCTGGGAGAGCTGGCGGTCTGGGTGACCGCATGCCAGGGCGAGGTGCCGCCGCGGCCGGTCGACAACGTACGACTGGTGATCTTCGCCGGTGACCACGGCGTCGCCCAGCACGGGGTCTCGGCGTTCCCGCCGGCGATCACGGGCGCGATGGTGCGTACGTTCCTGGGCGGCCGGGCCGGGGTCAGCGCGCTCGCGAAGGCGCACGGCGTCCAGGTCCGGGTGCTCGACCTCGGTGTCGACGAGGAGTTCGAGGACCTCGACGCGGCGACCCGCGAAGCGCTGACGCAGCACAAGATCCGGCGGGGGAGCGGTGCGATCCATCTCGAGGACGCGCTGACCGCCGAGGAGAACACGGCGGCGCTGGAGGCCGGCGCCGCGGTGGCCCGTGAGGAGATCGCCGCAGGTGCGCAGCTGCTGATCAGCGGTGACATGGGCATCGGCAACACCACGCCCGCGGCGGCGATGGTGGCCGCCGGGCTCGGGCTCCCCGCGAGCGAGGTCACCGGTCGAGGCACCGGCATCGGCGACGACGCACTGCGGACCAAGACCGACGTCATCACCGCGGCTCTCCGCCGTGCCGGTGAGCGCGTCGGCGACCCGATCGAGACCCTCGCCGCGCTCGGCAGCGCCGACCTGGCTGCCACGACCGGCTACCTCCTCGAGGCCGCTCGCAGCGGCACCCCGGTGCTTCTCGACGGCCTGATGAGCGTCGCCTGTGCCCTCACTGCCGACCGGATCGAGCCGGGGGCGGCGGGGTGGTTCGCCGCCGGCCACCGCTCCACCGAGCCCGCCCAGTCGATGGCCTTGGAGAAGCTCGGCCTGGTGCCGCTGCTCGACCTCGACCTGCGGCTCGGTGAGGGCTCCGGCGCGGTCGCCGCGGTCCCGGTCGTACGCAGCGCCGTCGCCCTCCTGCGCGACGTCGCACTCCTCTCCGAGCTCGCCCCGGGCGACCCCGCCTGATGCTCCTGCGGGACGCCTGGCGTCTTGCGGTCGGCACGCTGACCGCGATGCCCGTGCCTCCTCCCGAGCACGTCGACCGCCGTCGAGCCGCGGTCGCGATGGCGGTCGCGCCCCTGGCCGCGCTGCCCCTGGCGCTGGGCGCGGGCGCTATCGCACTCCTGGGGCAGCTCGCCGGTCTACCGCACCTGGTCACCGCCCTGATCGCGATCGGCGCCGTGGTCGCCGGCAACCGGGCGCTCCACCTCGACGGGCTCGCGGACACGGTCGACGGCATGGCCGCCTCCTACGACCGCGAGCGCTCGCTGGCGGTCATGAAGACCGGCACCTCCGGTCCGGCCGGAGTCACCGCGATCGTTCTCGTTCTCGGCCTCCAGGTGGCTGGGCTGGCCTCGGTGCTGGACGGGCCGGTCCTCCGCTCGTCGGTGCTCGTCGCCATCGCCGTCTGCGCCTCGCGCGCGGCCCTGGCACTGTGCTGCACGCGCGGCATCAGGCCGGCGCGCGAGGACGGGCTCGGGCGTACGTTCACCCAGACCCTGCCACCCCTCGTCACCGTCCTCGTCTGGACCATCGTCGCCGCCGCGCTCGCCGGCGTCGGCGCCTGGGCCGGCCTGCCGTGGTGGCGAGGAGTGCTCGCGGTCGCTGTTGCGGCGGCCGTCGTGGGCGTGATCGTCCTGCGGGCGGTCAAGCGGTTCGGGGGAGTGACCGGCGACGTCTTCGGTGCGGCCGTCGAGGCGGCGCTGGCAGCGTTTCTCGTCGCTTTGGCCTGACGCGCCCGCTGGTCGAGCCGGACTCGTGAGGAACGAGCGAATCCGTGTCGAGACCAACACGGTGCGCTCCGCGCTCGATAGGACTGTGTTGGTCTCGACACGCTCGGCCGCAGGCGGCCTCGCGGCTCGACCGACGGGGCGGCTAGAGCTTCAGGACACGTCCGGCGATGACGAGGTGCACCTCGTCGCAGGCCGCGGCCAGCCGCTGGTTGACCAGCCCGAGCAGGTCGCGGAAGAGGCGGCCCGAACGATGCGCCGGCACGACCCCGAGGCCGACCTCGTTGGTCACCAGCACCACATCGCCGCTCTGTCGGCCGAGGACCGTGACGGCATCCTCGACCAGCGCCGAGATCGCCGCGGTCGCCTCCTCGGACGTGGCCTCCCACAATTCGCGGGAGTCCATGACGGCGGTGAGCCAGGTGCCCAGGCAGTCGACCATCACCGCATCACCGGCCGCTAGGCCGTCGGCCAGCGCCCCGGCGAGATCCCGCGACTCGACCGTACGCCACCGCTCCGGCCGCCTGGCCCGATGCGAAGCCAGTCGTGCGGCCCAGTCGGGATCCGGTTCTTCCTCGAGCGTCGGCCCCGGTGCGACGTACGCCACCGACGGCGCGGCCGCGAGCAGCGACTCGGCGTGCCGGGACTTCCCCGACCGCACCCCACCCGTCACCAGAATCCTCACCGGGCCAGTCTCCCAGCCATCGCATAGCCTGCGACCCATGACCCCAGAGCGCATCGCGCTGATCTCGGACGTACACGGCAATCTCACCGCCCTCGAGGCCGTCCTCGCCGACATCGAGGCGCGCGGAATCACCAGGATCTTCAACCTCGGCGACTACGTCGGCAAGGGTCCGCGGGGACGTGAGGTCGCCGAGATCTGCCGGGAACGGTGCGAGGTCAACATCCTCGGCAACTGGGAGGACTTCCTGCTCGCCCCCGAGCCCGACTTCGGCCGGGAGTCGGTCGGGCTGATGTGGTGGCGACTGCAGGCATGGGAGCAGGCGGAGTGGCTGCGTACGCTCCCGTTCAGCCACGACTTCACGATGAGCGGTCGCCGGATCCGGCTCTTCCATGCGTCCGAGGAGACCGTCCACAGAAGGGTCAGGTTCGACCATGACGAGCAGGAGTTCCTGGGCCTGTTCCAGAACACCGAGGCCACCGGCTTCGACCGGCCAGAGCCCGACATCGTCGGCTACGCCGACACCCACGACCCCTACTACGAGACCGATCGGGAGCGACGCACCGTCTTCAACACCGGCAGCGTCGGCAACTGCATGAGCGACCCGACACCGGTCTACGTCATCCTCGAGGGCGTGATGGACAGCGACCAGGCGGCGCCGTTCGGCATCCAGTGGGTCCGGGTTCCCTACGACGCCGAGGCCGAGATCGCGTACGCCGCCGAGGAAGGCATGCCCGAGCTCGACGAATACACCTACGAGCTGCGTACGGGTTTCTACCGGGGCAACCTCAGGGACGGCGAGCAGCCGACCTACCACCGCAAGGGGTAGATCGGCTCTTCACCGCTCCTGAACCTGAAGCCGTCAACTGATCTTGCGCCGGTAGACAGCCATGGCCGCGACGTAGGAGACGATCAGGATGCCCACGCACCAGGCCAGCGCCACCCAGATGTCGTCGCCGACCGGCTGCCCCGCGAAGAGGGACTGGATGGTATTGACGATCGAGGTGACCGGTTGGTTCTCGGCGAAGGCGCGCACCGGCCCGGGCATCGTCTCCGTCGGCGCGAAGGCCGAGCTGATGAACGGCAGGAAGATCAGCGGGTAGGAGAACCCGGTGGCGCCCTCCATGGTCTGTGCCGCCAGGCCGGGGATGACCGCCAGCCAGGTCAGCGCCAGGGTGAGCAGCCCCAGGATCCCGGCGACCGCGAGCCAGGCGCCCAGGTCCGCCGAGGTGCGGAACCCCATCACGAACGCAACGCCCAAGATGATCACCATGGTCAGCATGTTGGCCACCATCGAGGTCCCGACATGGGCCCACAGCACGGCGGAGCGGGCGATCGGCATCGACTGGAACCGCTCGAAGATCCCGCTCTTCATGTCCGTGAAGAGCCGAAGCGCGGTGTACGCGATCCCCGAGGCGATCGCCATCACCATGATCCCGGGGAGCACATAGTTGACGTAGTTGTCGGTGCCGGTCCGGATCGCGCCGCCCAGCACGTACACGAAGAGCAACATCATCGCGATCGGTGTCAGCGCGGTGGTGATGATCGTGTCCGGGCTCCGGGTGATGTGCCGCAGCGAGCGCCCCAACAGGGTGCCGGCGTCGGCGAGAGCGTGCTTGGTCATGCTGTGCTCGTTCATGACGGGTCTCCTTGCTTGGTGGAGCCGGTGAGTGAAAGAAAAATTTCTTCCAGCGACGGCTGCTTCTCGATGTACTCGACCTTCGCCGGAGGCAGCATCGCCTTCAGCTCGGCGAGCGTCCCGTTGGCGATGATCGCCCCGCCGTGCAGGATGGCGATCCGGTCGGCGAGCTGCTCGGCCTCCTCCAGGTACTGCGTGGTGAGCAGGACGGTCGTGCCCTGCTCGGTCAGCTCCTTGACCACCTTCCACACCTCCAGCCGCGCCTCCGGGTCCAGCCCGGTGGTCGGCTCGTCGAGGAAGATCACCGACGGCGACCCGATCAGTGACATCGCGATGTCCAGCCGCCGTCGCATGCCACCGGAGTACGTCGCGACCTTCCGGGCGCCCGCCTCGACCAGGTCGAAGCGCTTCAGCAGCCCGTCGGCGATGTCGCCGGGGGAGGGGAGGTGGCGCAGCTTCGCGACCAGGACCAGGTTCTCGCGCCCGGTCAGGATCTCGTCGACCGCCGCGAACTGACCGGTCAGCGAGATCGCCTCCCGCACCCGCTGGGCCTCCTCGACCACCGAGGCACCCTCGACCAGCGCCGCGCCGGCATCGGGTTTCAGGAGCGTCGAGAGGATGCGTACGGCCGTGGTCTTTCCGGCACCGTTGGACCCGAGCAGCGCGAAGATCGTGCCTCGCGCCACCTCGAAGTCGACGCCCCGCAGAACCTGGTTGTCCTTGTAGGACTTCTCCAGTCCCCGTACGGAGATGGCAGCTGTCGCGCTCATGACTCGTCCTCCTTGGTGATGTCCTGGATGGCCTCGTTGAGCCGGGCGCGCTCCTTCTTGATCCAGGCGCCCTCGGAGTAGTTCCTGGCGAACTCCTCGGCGAACTCGACCGGGTCGTCGCCGACGATCGCGCTGACCGGGGTGCCGTCGGCGGCCCCCTGCTCGAAGAGCTCGAGAAGGTCCTCGGCCATCGCTGTCAGGATCGCGCCGTCGGCGATGCCGGCGGCGTACATCAGGTAGCGTTCGACCGCGTCGTGCGCCTTGCGGTGGCTCTCGGGGAGCTGCTGCTTGCGGGCCTTGAGCTGCCGCCAGCGCTTCTTCAGCTCGAGCTCGCCGACGACGGCCTCGAACATCGATCGGATGGACATACCTTACTTCCCTTCCGTACGGAGGTTCTCGAGCCGTTCGGCCAGGAAACCCCAGGTGGTCCAGAACTCTTCGAGGTACTTCTCGCCATCGGTGTTGAGCGAGTAGACCTTCCGCGGCGGCCCCTTCTCGGACGGCCGCTTCTCGACGTCCACCAGTCCGTTCTTCTCGATCCGGACCAGCAGCGCGTAGACCGTGCCCTCGGCGATCTCGGTGAACCCCTGGCTCCGCAGCCAGGTCGTGATCTCGTATCCGTACGCCGGGTTGCCGGTCAGGAACGCCAGCACGATCCCCTCCAGCGTCCCCTTGAGCATCTCGGTCATCTGCTTGCCCATCGGGCACCTCCTTTCCACTACTCAGTATTACTGACTACCAGTACATAGTAACGCTGAGTAGTGACGCGAGGTCAAGTCGTTAACACAGGCAGAAATGCCGGCGGCGCTGGTACGACGGCCTCAATCGTCGTACCAGCGCCGCTGGTCCGTGTCTTGCGGTGTGCTAGCTCTTGGTGTCCACGTCGGCGGCTCGCTCGAGCGCCGTAGCGAGCAGGTCCGCCACCTTTACGGATGCCTCGCCATCCCCGCTGTGCGTCACTCCGACCCCGACGAGCCGTCCGTCGTCCGTCTCCGCGAACGCGATGCTGCCGACCTCGACCGGGTTCGACGACGTGCTCGTGAAGGTGAATCCCACTGCCCCGTCGGGAAGCCCGCTGATCGGCTCCGACGTCGCCTCGCCGTAGTCGCCCTTCTCGGCGTCGGCCGAGCACTCGTCCACGGCCTCTTCGATGGCGGCAATCATCGATGCTGCGTCTGGGTAGTACCCGCCGCCGGGCACGAACACCGTGGCGCCGACGACATCCTTGTTCTCGAGCACGTACTGCTCGCCGGTGGTCCCGTCATCGGCGCTCGACAGTTTCGTCTCCAGAGATCCAAGTGCGTCACACCAGCCCGCCCCGGGTGCCCCCATGGTTCCGTCAGTGGTCTCCTCGACCTGGGGAAGCGCGTCGGTGTCCAGCAATGTCGAGTCGGTGCCGCAGGCGGTCATCACGACTGGCGTCACGCACAGCCCGACGGCCAGGCGGAATCTACTTCCGGTAGTAAGCCAAGAGCGCATTCTTGTAGCGTCCCCCTCGAAGTCGGCAAAGCTCGCGTACTCGTTGAGGACACCTGCGGCGGCCTGGTGGGCGTTCCATCAGCTGACAATGGGTCGAACCGTCAGGCACCCACTTGTGATCACGCCGATGCACGACATCCAGTGCGGTCGGCGATCGCCCCGAGAAATTCCTTGACATCGTCGCAGCCGTCTCACACGGTCTCTCCTGTCATGTAAACGACCGCGGTGCCCGCGGACGAGTCGATGGTGCAGGCCCACCAGCATTCGTATTCGAGTGCGTTTTCGTCCTCCTTCGTGGAGATGCTGGCAGATCCCCTCGCGACGTCGAAGGTCTGGTCCGCGGACTTGACGTTGGTCCTGAAACCGGAGAGTTCGGTCGTCGACGTGAGGCGTGCTGTGACGTCTAGCGCCGGTGGCGCTTCGTCGGCCGTCGAAACCTGGCAGGTGAACTCGCTTGTGTCGTCGCTTTGGAATGGCAGGTCAGCGCCGGCTGACTTCACGGTGAAGTTGTCAGTTCCGACCAGTGCGGCCACGACCTCTGTGCTGATCCCACAGGCTTTGCTGCTCTCGTACTTCTCAGATCCGCCACATCCCGAGCTCGTCAGCAAGAGTGTGACACCGAAGCATGCCGCTATGGCTCTACTGCCGCGCATCGTGACCTCGGGCGCGTCCGGTCCGCGCACGGGTCGTGTCCCGCCTCACGGATTGGTCGTCGGTTGTCATCGCGTGCGCTCTAGGACGTCGATGGATCTTCTGCAGGGCAGCCCGCGGCAACGGCAACTGCGTCAACCAGGGCCCGTCGCTGCTCCGCGGTCGCGTCCTCGCGGCCGAAGGAGCCGCCCGCGGTGGGCGTCGAAGAGTCCGATGGCGCTGTGCAGGCCCACCGCCAGTTGGAGTGGTCGTCGCCAGTAAAACTCGTCGTTGCGACCCCGCCCTGCACGTCGAACTTCTCCGCGGAAGCGTTGATGGCCTTGATCAGATCGTCTGCGTCCACGCCGTTGGTCAGCGAGAACGTGAAGGTCGTCGACGGAGCATCCTCCGTCGTCCGAACGTCGCACTCCATCTTCGTGATGCCCCCGCTCCCGCTACTGAGCGGAAGGTCGCCGCCACGCGGCGCAGGTGGGCGGTCGGCGGTCGATCGGGTGACAACCTCGTTTGCGGTGAACTTATTAGTCCCCATGACGCCTTCGACCGCATCTACTGCCACTCCGCAGACCGACTCCTTTGAGTAGACCGGCGGCTCATTGTCGCCACCGCATCCCGACAGAACCGGCGCCGCTCCGACGAGTACCAGCGTGGCTGCTGTGCGAATCATCCTCAACCGTGGTCCTCCAGCTTCTTCCGGTTCTGGTAGTTGTCGTATCCGTTGTCGACTGCGCGCTTAACAGCGGAACCGATCCCGCTCTCGTCTTCCGGACGCCTGAGCATCGCGTCCATCTCTGCGGGAGTCAGGGATCCGGGTGGCTTGAGATTACCTTCCGAGTCCCGCGGCCAGTCTTCAGAGATTCCGTTGTTGAACCGCAGACTTCCATCGGCCCCTTGATCGACCTGCTCGGGGAGATTGTCCAACTGTTGCGCTTGTCCCTCAGCATTGGCCATGGCGTAAAGGCTTTGGAGTTCGGTGCTGCGACGGGCGCTCGCGTAGGACTCGTCGCTTTCGGCGGCGGCTACTCCCGCGGGGTCGCCGACATACCCCTTGATGATCTGATCCTTCACTTGGTCGACCAGGTATCCGCCGACTGGGCCGGTGCCATCTGTAGGGATTACGTCGAGTGGGAGGGTGAACATCTCCGCGACCCTCTTGCGATCTTCGGCCTCATTCTCGCCATCCGCGACTGCGCCGTCGGCCAGGTTGTCCTCGAGGAAGCCGCGGAGACCAGCCGCACGGTGCGATGCGCTCACCAGGGGATCGTCTGACCCAACGTCGAATGAAGGGTCTCCGGTACCAACTCCGTCGATCGTGGCCTGAGCGCCACGATCCAACAGCAGTTGGTTGAACTGTGCTGCGCTTGATCCCACGACACTCGTCGCCGTCTCGTTTCCCCCGATATGCCGGAGTACCTTGCCGAGATCGTCTCTTGAGAAGTCTGCGTGGTGGTCGAGCAGCGGAGGCTTGATCGGTGCGGCGTCATCCACCACTTCCGGGTAGACATCTTCCATGTAGGTAGCGATGATCCCGCCGAGTTCTTCATCGTAATGGTCGTCCAACTCGTTCTTAGCTGCGTAGTCGATGGTCCACGAAGCGATGTCGGCCGCCTTCTTGCCAACCTCACCCTCCTCAGCAGCTGCATCGACGGTGGCCACACGGACGACACTGTCCATGTCCTCGGCGAGGTGGTTGGCGGTGAGCCGGTCGTGCATCAGGTAGCTGGCCATTTTCTCGTCGCCCATGACCGCCTGAGCAGAGCCGATGCCGTTGTCGGCGACCTTGACGAACTGACGCAGGGGGTCGCCGTTCTCGTCCATGAACGACTCGCCGCCGAAGAAGAGGCCATTGTTGATCTGTGAGTACCGAAGCGGGTCGCCGTTCTCGGTCTCGAGGAGCTGTGTGCCGAGCTTGTGCGTGAAGTCGGCACCGAGTTCGACGTTACGTCCTTCGGCGGCGTGGAGAAGGATGGCGGCAGCTGTTGAATCCTGGCCGATTTTCTCGGCGTAGTCCGCGTTGTCGATCCAGCCGCCCCGGGACGCGGAACCGAGGAGAGCAGCGAGGTTGCCGGCACCCTCTTTCTGGAGCTTCTGCAGCGCCATGGTTTCGTCGCCGATCGTGACCGGCGGGTTCTCGTAGTCGGGGTAGGTGATCTGGTTCCTGGTCCAACCGGTCATCTGGTGGATGACGTTGTTCACGCCCTCCGGGCCCAGGCGATCGATGACGGCCTCACCGAAGTCACGGTCGTCGGAGTGCTTCCCGAGGATGCTGAACCACTTCTCGGCCTCCTTGCGCTCCGCGACACTGTCGATGTCATCGAGATCCTCGAGCTTCTTGGCGGTGTAGTCACCGATCTGGGCCTGCACCTCGGGTGGGAGCACCTCCCAGCTGTCATCCATCAGTTCGGGGTCGTCCAGAAGCTTCTTGGCGAGCTCGTCGTCCGAGAGTCCTCGGAGCTCCGGAGGAAGCGTTGCTTGTTCGATCGACCCGGTACCGCCGTCGTACCCACCCTTGGTCGCGCTGTTGAGGACCGCGACCAGGTCGTTCTCAGCGCGCTCCGCATCGGTGAGTGCGTCCTGGATGGTCTGGGCCAGCTCCTTCATGGTGGCCTCGTCGCCGTCCTCGGTCTTGCCCTCTCCTGCCGTGATCGAAACGGGACTGCCAGTGCTGACCTTCCAGCCCTTCCCCGTGGCGGCTTGGTAGGCGCCTTGGGCGGAGCTCTTCGCCTTCTTGATCGTGGCGCTGGCGTCGTCGAGGCCCATGATGACCTGCCCGAGCGGAGCGGCGATGTCGTTCAGACTCTCGACCAGACCTCGGTGGCGGTTCTCGGCGCGAGTGGCGGCCTCACCGATCCACGTGTCAGGGACCTTGCCGGCATCCATCTCGTCCTGCTGGTCTAGCAGCTTCTTGCGAGCGGTGTTGAGGTCATCGGCTGCGGTGTCGAGCCCTTCGGGCTTCCAGCTCTGCAGCTGCTCATAGGTGACGGCCATCAGTCTCTTCCGATCATTGCTTCGCGGTAGCGCGCCTGCTGCGCCGTGATGGTGTCGGCCTCCACGATCGCGTCGGCGTCGGCGACGGTGGTCGTCTTGTGGTCGCGGGCGTCCTTGACCCACTTGTCCTTGTCGCTCTTCCACTCGGCCTTGAGGCCATTCGCGGCGCCGACGACCGTGCTGTCGGGCAGCGCAGCAGCGACCTTGGCCATCGGGCCCTCGAGATCGAGACCGGCGACTGCCTCAGCCGCGGTCCCGATGGAATTGGCCGCGGTCTTCACCTGCGGCGCCACGATTTCGACGTTCACGAGAGGGTCCCCCAAGACGTTCGGAGCGATTGGTAACTATCTCCTACCCCAAATCCCGGGTTTCAAACACAAATCGTCGAGAAATCTTGTATTGAACCGCTCACGCATCTCGACGCGCTCGCCCGCGCGGATCTGCCGGTGGGTGCCGGACTCTGGGATAGCGTCTCGGGCCATATGCGGCCGCCCGACATCGGTAGGGCTGGCTCGATCCGACTGGACGGGAAGGGCACGATGTCACAACCGAACGAGGCGGCGGGGGCGGGACCGGCTTGGTCCACGACGGGCCCGTCGGCACCTGCCAATGGTCCGCGAAGCGGCGGCTGGCTCGGGCTCGCCGGGCTGGGAATCGCGGCGGCGATGCTGGTCATCGTCGCCCTGGTGCGGGTGATCGTCGGGATCCCCGATGTCAGCCAGGACTACTACAACGCCCTCTACAGCATGGAGGATCGGCCGATCATCTGGCTGATCCTGGGGCTGCTCATGATCGCCTCGATCGTCCCGATCGCTGCCGCGGTGGTGCTCGGACACCTCGGCCTGAGTCGAGCGAAGGCAGCCGGAACGAGCGCCGCGGCGGCAGGGATCGCGCTCGGGATCGGCTACACGCTGGTGGTCTTCTGGGGCGTACGCGCCATCAACGCGATCACGAACACCGCTCAGTTCAACGGCGGCTTCAGGATGTTCATCGAGTACTTCGGACTCTGGGCCTAGAGCGGTCAACGTACGTCTGCCCAGAACCTCTCGAGCTCGGCATCGAGCTCGGCCGCGACCTGCACGGGGAGGGAGTGGGTGGTCTCGGGCCAGACCTTGACGGTCGCGTGGGGGAGCATCTCGGCCCTCTCGGCGGCGTCCTTGCCGCCGGCCAGCGACTTGTCGCTCGCGATGGCGACGTAGACCGGCATCCGGAGGGCGCGGATCTGGCCGTCGGTCAGCCGTGAGGGCGTGGGCAGGCTGCCGGAGTCGAAGTGAGCTGTACCGGCCGCGATCATGCGAGCCATCGGGTCCTCCGGGTCGACCTCGTCGTCCTCGACGCCGCCGATCCGATTCAGTGCGTGGTCGCGCCAGGAGTCGGGCAGGAAGGGGAGTGCGGCCACCGCAGACCAGCCGATCGCCCAGGCCGGCAGCATGCCGAACGTCATGATCGGCTCGAGCAGGGTGAGGCTGGCCAGCCGATCGGGGTAGCGCACGGCGACGGCCGCGGCGAGCCCGCCGCCTTGGGAGTGACCGACCAGATGGATCCGGTCGAGCTCGAGACCGTCGAGGGCCTCCTCGACCCAGCGGGCGTTGTCGTCCATCCCGCGCAACGGCAGGGTCTGCTCGGAGAGCCCGCTGTCGCCGATCGCGTCGAAGGCGTAGACGGTGCGGTGCTCGGCGAAGTCACGCAGGTTCTCGCCCCACATCGGTACGCCGCTGGCCCGTCCCGGCACGAGCACGACCGGGACGTCGTCGATCGGGTCCGGGTTGATCCAGGCGTAGGCGCGGACCGTGCCGAAGGTGGTCTCGATGTCGTGCGTCTCGGCCGGCTTCGGCAGCGCGGCGAAGGCCGCGTCGTACGCCTCGATGTAGGCCTGGCGGCCCGCCGGGCTGTGGAAGTGGCCGACACCGGGACCGCTCGTGCCGAGCACCATCACCAGAGAACCGGTCGAGACCACCGCGATGACGGTGAGGAGGACCACCGGCCAGCGCCGGCGCTTCCTGCGTCGTTCGATGCCGTCATGCTCGATTGCTCCGTCCATGTCGTCCCCTCGTCCCCGATAACGATGCGATCGCATTGAAACCTGTTGCGATGCGACTGTATTGCTAACCTGGCGCCATGCCAAGAGCCGCCGACCACGAACAGCGCCGGTTCGAGATCGTCGCCGGGCTCTGGCAGATCGTCGCCGAGCAGGGGATCGAGGGCGTCAGCCTGCGGACCGTCGCCACCCGGGCAGGGGTATCGATGGGTCGCGTACAGCACTACTTCGGCACCAAGGACGCGCTGGTCGTCGCCGGCATCGACCTGCTCGTGAAGCGCGCCGTCATCGAGTACGACGCGACCGAGGGCCGCCCGCCCCAGGATCGCCTCCTCCACCTCCTGCTCCAGCAGATCCCGGACACGGAGGCCGGCCGCATCGGGGTCACCGTCTGGTACGCCTACTTCGCCAAGGCGATGACCCACGCCGCCGTACGTCAGATCCTGGCCGAGGCGACCAGGGTCGGTGTCGAGGAGTGCACCCGCCATATCGAGGAGGCTGACGGGCTCTATGAGGCCGAGGCGCGAGCGCGCGCCATCGAGCTGCTCGCGCTCTCCGACGGTCTCACCCTGCGAGTCCTCATCGGAGACATCACCGCCGAGGAGGCCGAAGCCTCGATCAGGGCACACACGTCGCGCCGGATGACCTCAGGGTGAAGAGGATCCTCACGCATACCCCGAGCGGGAGGCACGACGTGCACGCAACGAACGAAAGTTCGTTCACCCGCCCTGACGCCAACTTCGACCGGGCCGTAGCGGCCTAGGGCCCCTAAGGTCTACGGCGTGGTCGGGAACGAGGATCTGGGCTCGCCGTGGATGGCGACGGTGCGCCGCGTTGCCTGGACGGTGACGGGGGTGTTCAACGCCCTGATCGGGCTGGCCATCGGTGTCGGATCGGTGGTGGCCGACGGTGGTGCGTACGGGCCCTATCTGCTGGGGGCCGGCTTCGGGATCCTGCTGTTCCTGACGGGTGTGCACGGACTGGTCACCAAGGGCGTACGCCCGGCCGGGAGCGTCACGCGCAGGATCAGGCGGCTGGGTGTGGTCGCCGGTGACGGGATCGTGATCCGGCTACGGCGCGCGCCGGGCATCTGCGGAGAGCTGATGCTGGTGTGCCTCCTGGCCATGCTGTACCTGTCGGCGGGAATCGGCTTTCGGGCGGGCAATCCGGTCATCGGGCTGCCGTTCACGCTCCTTGCCGTCTTCTTCGCCGTCGTCGTGGCCGAGCATGCGACGACGACGGGACTGCGACGAGCAGTGCTGATCACGCCCGAGGCGCTGACGGTGGAGCTGGGCCCCGAGACGGTCTCGGTGGCGTGGGCGGACCTTCGCGTCGATCTGTTCGAGCAGGTCATGAGTCCGAACGGGATCACGGTGAGGAACCGTTTCCTCGAGATCAGGACGCGGGGCGACGCGCCGTCGTGGACGGTGACGCGGCGTCATCGGATCCGGCTGATTCCGAAGCGCTGGCGCACGGGCGTCGTCCGGGTCGGCTACCCACTCCTCGACCGCCCGGAGCAGGTGCTCACGACGTTGAGGTCGCTGCAGCGGCGTACGGACGAAGGTCGCCGGGCGGTCCTGTCCAACGACACGACGCTGGCCTACCTGACCGGGGACCTCGAGATCTCGCCATTGTCGGATACGACGGGACGTCTTGGTCGGTCTACCTGGTAGTAACCGACAAGAACGTCCCGTCGTACCCAGACGCCGGCTGCTACGCCTCGACCAGACCTGGCCGGCCGGATTCGGTGAAGAAGCGGCCACCGATGGTCAGCGGCGCGCCGGGCGTGCTGACGTACGGGACGGTCTTGTAGGTGACCTCCGCGCCGGCCGAGTCGAGCGAGACGGTCGCGTAGCCGCGAAGGCCGTTGTAGAACTTCATGTGCGGGTTGCGCTCCAGGTACGCCGCCCAGTTGGCCGGGTGCTCGGCGCCGTTGCCGCCGGAGGTGATCGAGGTGGTGACGATCTCGGTGCCCATGATCGGCGAGGACGGGTCGTCGACGTCGTCGTGGATGTCGAAGCCGTAGTGGACGTGCACGTCACCGGTCAGCACCATCAGGTTCGACTGGCCGGACGCCTTCCAGCCCTCGAGGATCCGGCGCCGCGAAGCGGGGTAGCCGTCCCACGAGTCCATCGAGCGGGTGCCGTCGCCGGACGGGTTGTCGCGGCGCGAGAAGGTGACCTGCTGAGGGACGACGTTCCACAGCGCTGAGGAGCGGCGCCAGCCGTCGATCAGCCACTGCTCCTGCTCGTTCCCCGGCAGTGTCATCGTCTCCGCCTCGGACTCGGCCGTCGGCACCTTCCAGCCGTCGCCGTTGGCCTGGTTGGTGCGGTACTGGCGGGTGTCGAGGATGTCGAACTGCGCCAGCCGGCCCCACTGCAGCCGCCGGTAGAGCCTCAGGTCGGGACCGGACGGCTGCTGCGGGAGCCGCAGCGGTTGGTTCTCCCAGTAGGCGCGGTACGCGGCGGCGCGACGCACGAGGAACTCCTCCGGCGGACCTGCGTTCTCCGGGGTGTCGCCGGCGTAGTTGTTCTCGGTCTCGTGGTCGTCCCAGGTGACGATGAACGGGTGCGCGAGGTGGGCGGCGATCTGGTCCGGGTCGGACTTGTACAGCCCGTAGCGGGCCCGGTAGTCGTCCAGCGTCACGGTCTCGTGGTTGAGGTGTGCCGGCAGCGGCTCGGTGTAGCCGCGCGTCCCGGCTGAGGCGTTGACGGCGTACTCGTAGAGGTAGTCGCCCAGGTGGAGGACCGCGTCCACGTCCTCGCCGGCAAGATGCTTGTACGCCGTGTAGTAGCCCTGGTCGTAGCGCTGGCAGGAGGCGAGGGCGAAGGTCAGCGAGGAGACCGCGGCCCCGACGGCAGGGGCGGTCCGGGTCCGGCCGACCGGACTGATCCATTGGCCGACCCGGAAGCGGTAGAAGTACTCGGTCGCCGCGTCCAGGCCGCGGACCTCGGCATGCACGGAGTGGTTGAACTCGGTGTGCGCGGTTGCCTTGCCGCGGCGTACGACGCGTCTGAAGGCGGCGTCCCTGGCCACCTCCCAGCCGACGTCGAAACGCGCGGGCGGCATCCCGCCGGTGGGTTCGAGCGGGAGTGGCGCGAGCCGGGTCCACAGCAGCACCGAGTCGGGCAGCGGGTCGCCTGAGGCGACGGCGAGGGTGAACGGGTCCGAGGTGATCGCCGTGGGCGAGGCCGCCGGCGCAGCGAAGGCGCCCGTCCGCGGCAGGCCGGTGGTGAAGGCCAACGCGGTCGCGGCGGCCGAGACGGTCAGGAAACGGCGGCGGTCGAGGCCGCGGAGGGCACCGCGGAGATCAGGAGTGTTGCTGGGGGCAGGCATGGACGTGCTCCTGTCGATATGGGGGTGATCGACAACAGCGAAGCGGTGCCCGGTGAAGGCCCCGTGAAGTGTGGGGGAGGGGTGGGCTACGGCTTGGTGCCGGCGACGGGCCGATGCACCGGACAGCCCGGCGCGAAGGTGCCGAGGTCGTCGGTGTTGAACCCGTGGGGATAGCTCTTGATGCGGGGCATGTCCCGGACGTACGCCGGCTTCCTCCGCGGAGGCAGCAGGGCGACGAAGCGTGCCCGGGCCTTCAGTGCGCCACGGGACAGCGCACGCGCCACCCGCCCCGGTTCGGGGTAGCCGAACGCCTCGAGCAGGTGCGGCTCCATCAGCGACAGCGAGAAGATCCGGATGATCGGCGCCAGCGGGCGCGGGTAGAAGGTCGTCAGCAGCTCGAGCGTCGAGTCGGCGACGGCACGGCTGCCCTCGTCGTACCCGAAGTGCTCCGCCTCGTAGGAGTCGAGGAGGTGCTCGAACTCCGCATAGGTCGCCGGGATGTCCTTGATCCCCATCCGCTTCCCGAGCGCCTGGTAGTAGCGCAGCGCGGCAAGCTGCTCGTCGGCGGTCGACTGCCGCCAGCCGAAGTCCTGGTTCCAGCGCCGCGGGATCACCACGAACGTGGAGAGGACGTAGACCATGTCGTCGTTGGAGATGTCGTACATCTTGTGCATCTGGTTGATCCGCCGCACCGCGGCCCGGCCGCGAGGACTGTCCAGGTCCTCGACGGCCGCGTCCTCGAGCAGCAACGCGGTGTCGTCGTAGCGCTTCTGGGTGTTCTCGGTGAACTGGTGCGTCTCGGCCAGCAGACGACCGATCGAGGGCACCGCATAGGTCCGGAACAGCGCGAAGCTGAGTGCCTGAGTCGTGTCCCAGGGGAACTCGTAGAGCCCCAGACGCCTCGAGATCTCCTGGAACTCGGTCTCCGGGTCCAGTCCTGCCGTGCGCGCCCGCCTCTGACAATTCAGCTTGGCCATGGTGCCTCCTGGTTCGATACATAACCGTATCGTGATTTGGGTCACGTGTCGTGGCTCCCGCCGTAATGTCTTCGGCATGGAGAAGTCGGGAACGCAGACGCCCCTGTCCCTCGCCGCCGCCGAGGCGGTCCGAACGTACGCCGCCGCCGCCCGTTCCGCGCTCGGCGCGGCCGAGTCCCCGGTGATCTCGTACGCCGGGCTGTGGCTGCTCCTCGCCTCGCTGGCGCCCGCGGCGGAGACCGAGACGGACGAGATCCTGGGGCTGAACCGGGCCGACGCGCGGGCCGCCGCGCTCGCGCTGCTGGAGGCGCCGCACCCGACGATCGGGGCCGCGGTCGCCGGCTGGCTGCGCCCGGGGGTCCAGCTGACCAAGGGCCTGCCGGTCGTGCTCGACCCGCTCCCGGAGCAGGCCGGGCTCGACGCCTGGGCAGACGAGCACACCCGCGGCCTGATCAAGGAGTTCCCGCTCGAGATCGACGCCCAGACGCTGATCGTGCTCGCCTCCGCGCTGGTGGTCACACCACGCTGGAGCGAGCAGCTGGGGGAGGGGGAGGACGGGCTGCTGCTGCTCGAGGACGGCTTCCAGGCGGTGGTGGAGACCGAGGCGGCCGGCCCGGTCGCGGTCGCCTGCCCGCCCAGCGAGGACGGCATCTCGATCTACTCCGTGATCGCCGAGGAGGGTGTGTCTGCCGACGACGTGTGGCGGGCCGCCGACGAGGTCGTCCGCAGGATCGACGCGGGAGAGGTGCGCGACCACGCTCTCGCAGCGCAGCAGGACGGTCATGCCTGGACGGTCCGGGAGGTCACGGTCTTCGGCGGAGCTCCGTCCGACCGCTGGCGCAGCCATCTGCCCGAGTGGAGCGAGGAGGATCGTCACGACCTGTCGGCCGCGCCGGGGGTCGCCGAGGTCGCCCGCGGGGTGATGGCCGCGGTCGAGGAGGAGACGGAGGCCGTCTGTGTCCAGAAGGCGGTCGCGTCCTACGACCGTGAGGGCTTCAAGGCGGCCGCGGTGACCGGAATGATGGTCCGGGCCGCCGCCGCGGTGCCGCGCGAGACGAAGGTGCGGCAGGTCGATCTGAGGTTCGACCGGCCGCACGCCGTGGTCGCGATCGCGCGCGGGGGAGCCTGGGAGGGCATCCCGCTCTTCAGCTCCTGGGTGACCCCGGCATAATTTCCGTCATGGACGAGCTTCCCCGGATCGCCGGTCGTTACCAGCTCCTCACCCTGCTCGGAGCCGGCGGCATGGGCGAGGTCTGGCGGGCGCGTGACACCGTCCTGGACCGCGATGTCGCGGTGAAGCTGCTGCGCGATGTGGACGACCCCACGATGGCCGAGCGGTTCCGCCGCGAGTCGCTCTCGACCGCCCGGGTCGTCCACGACGACGTGGTCAAGATCTTTGACGCGGGCAGCGACGACAACGACGTCTTCCTGGTGATGGAGCTGCTGCCCGGCCCGACCCTGGCCGAGCCGCTCCAGCAGCGTGGCGCGATGCCGGTCGACATGGCCGTCGAATACACCCGCCAGGTCGCCGGTGCGCTCGGCGCCGCCCACCGGGCCGGTGTGGTGCACCGCGACATCAAGCCGGCCAACCTCATGTTCGACGGTGACGGCCGGCTGACCGTGCTCGACTTCGGCATCGCGTACGCCATGACGGGGGTCGACGCCGGGCTGACCCAGACCGGCCATGTGATCGGCAGCCCGTCCTACCTCTCGCCCGAGCAGGCCGCCGGCGACCCTGTCGGGCCGCCCGCCGACGTCTACTCGCTGGGCTGTGTGCTCTTCGAGATGCTCACCGGCAAGGCGCCCTACTCCGCGCCGCACCCGGTCAAGATCCTGCACATGCACCTCAGCGACCCGGTGCCGCGGATCACCGACTTCCGGGCGGTGCCCGCGCCGCTGGCGCGGCTGGTCACCCGGATGCTCGACAAGAACCCGGCCGCCCGGCCGTCGATGGACCAGGTCGGGCACGAGCTCGGCTATGTCCTCAGCGGCGCCGACCCCGACGCGACCGACCGGCTCTCCGCCGGGCAGGCGCCGCACCCGACCCAGGCGATGCCGCCGCGATCGCTCGACGAGCCGATGGCGCTGCCGGGCTCCCGCACCGGCGTCCTGCCCCGTCCTGACGCCCCGCCGCCCGTCCGCGGGCCGCGCCCGAGGTCGCTGCGTACGTTCCCCACCGGCCGACTCGTCGGTGCGCTCGCGCTCGTGGTCGCCTGCGTCTTCGCCGCGTCCTGGCTGGCCTCCTACGAGCCCGCCCAGGCCGATCAGTCGTCCCAGAGCTCCGACGGCTCCGACGGCTCCGACAGCTCCGAGAACCCGCCCAGCAACACCGACGACGCGGATGACTCGGACGGCTCCGACGACACCGACACCCACAAGTCGGACAACAAGACCCTCAAGCGCCTCGACAAGCTCGACCGCTGGCGCGAGAACCTGGAGAGCTGGAACGTCATCGACGGCGGCCAGTCCGAGGAGTGGGAGGACCAGATCCAGCAGATCCGCGACCTGGTCGAGAAGGGCGAGAGCGCCAAGCGCGAGATGGAGCAGCTGCGCGAGGAGTTCGACAGCCTGGGCAAGCGTGACGGCAAGGACGGCGAGAAGATCCTCGACGGGCTGCTCAAGGGGAACTGACCCGACAAACGGGTGCACGATCAGCGTGGGAGGGTGCAGACTTCGCGTCCATGACCCGACTCCAGCTGGCCCGCACGGCGGTCTTCGTCGCCTTCGCGATCCAGGGCCTGACCTTCGCCTCGCTCATCACCAGGCTCGAGTCGATCGCGACGAAGCTCGACCTCAGCGCCGGCGACGTCTTCGTCGTGCTCGGCATCACCACCGCGGTGGGGGCGGTCGGCAGCGTCGTCTCGGGTCACCTCGCCAGCAGGATCGGCAGCGCCGCGACCCTCTCGCTGATGCTCGCCGGAGCCTCGCTGACCGCGGTGGCGCCCGCCTTCGCGCCGACGATGGTGACCCTGCTGGTCCTCAACGGCGTCTACGGCTTCTTCCTCGGCGGCGTCGATGCCGCGATGAACATGCAGGGCACGGCCACGCAGGACGCGTACGGCCGCCCGCTGATGAACGGCTTCCACGCGATGTGGAGCGCGGCGGCCGTCCTCGGGGCCATCTACGCGACCGTGACGATCGCCCTCGGCGTACCTCTGGGCCTGGACATGATCCCGATCGCCCTCATCGGCCTGGCCGCCAACCTCGCCACCTTCCGGCTCCTGCTGCCGCCGGAGGCGGTCGACGCGGCCGAGAAGAGGCCCAGCGGTACGCTGCGCCCGAAGCCCCCGCTGCCGTGGCTGCCCCTCCTTCTGGTCGCCGTACCGACGTTCGCGATGTGGTTCATCGACTCGGCAGCCTCTGCCTGGGGCGGGATCTATGTCGTCGACGGCCTGGGCGCCGCGGCTGCGGTCGCGCCGGCGATCTACGCCGCCTACCAGCTGGTCCTCCTGGCCATACGCCTCCCCGGCGACCGCCTCGTCGCCCGCTTCGGCCCCGAGCGGGTGATCCGCACCGGCGGCATCGTCGGCGTGGGCGCCCTGGTGCTGATCGTCGTCGCCCCGCACTGGAGCGTGGCGGCCGTCGGCTTCGCGATCCTCGGCGGCAGCCTGGCGATGGTCCCGCCGCAGTCCTTCGTCGCCGCCGCCCACATCTCCCCGGACAACGCCGAGGACGCGATCGCCCGGGTCAACCTCGCCAACTATGCCGGCTACCTCGCCGCGGCGTCCCTGATCGCTGCCGTCGCCGAGCTCTTCGGCGAGCGCTCGATGTTCGTCATCCCGCTGGCGATCTCCGTCCTGATCCCGCTGATGGCCGGCCGCTTCGCGACTCGTCCGGCAGCGAGATCCGAAGGAAAAGAATCACCCTCCGTTTCTTGACTCATTCAAGAATTCGCGTAGGCTCTGGGTTGTGGGGAATGCGGACTACGAACAGCTGCTGAGAGGTGCCTCCCTGCGCGTCACTCGCCCGCGAGTGGCCGTTCTGGGGGCCGTCACCGAGAACGCGCACGCCGACACCGAGACCATCCTCGGAGCGGTGCGCGAGCGGCTTCCCGACGTCTCCCATCAAGCCGTCTATGACTCCCTCGCCGCCCTCTCGGCGGCCGGGATCGTACGCCGCATCCAGCCGTCCGGCTCGGTGGCTCGTTATGAGACCCGGGTCGGGGACAACCACCACCACGTGGTCTGCCGCTCCTGCGGGGCGATCGCCGATGTCGACTGCGCCGTCGGCCATGCGCCCTGCCTGACGGCATCTGATGACAACGGCTTCACGATCGACGAGGCCGAGGTCATCTACTGGGGCACCTGCGCGGACTGCAGCCTGTCCCAGGGGTAGAGCCCGCGCCGGCTGAGGTTGTCATCGGCCGGCGCAACACATGTGAATCACAGCGTCTGGCAGCAGCCAGTCCGATCAGAAACGGATAGGAATCTCATGACTGAAGAGGCCGTGAGCAAGTGCCCGGTGATGAACGCAGGCCGCGTTCACCCCACCGTCGGCAATGCCAACCAGGAGTGGTGGCCGAACAAGCTCAACCTGAAGATTCTCGCCAAGGACGCCCCTGTGAGCGACCCGATGGGCGAGGACTTCGACTACGCGAAGGCTTTCGAGTCCCTGGACCTGCCTGCCGTCAAGGCGGACATCGCCGCGGTCATGACCGACTCCAAGGACTGGTGGCCGGCTGACTTCGGTAGCTACGCCGGGCTCTTCGTCCGGATGGCGTGGCACGCCTCCGGCACCTACCGCAGCCACGACGGTCGCGGTGGCGCCGGCCGTGGCCAGCAGCGTTTCGCGCCGCTCAACTCCTGGCCGGACAACGTCTCCCTCGACAAGGCCCGTCGTCTGCTGTGGCCGGTCAAGAAGAAGTACGGCAAGAACCTCTCCTGGGCCGATCTGATGGTCCTGGCGGGCAACGTGGCGATGGAGGAGGGCGGCTTCAAGACCTTCGGCTTCTCGGGCGGTCGCGCGGACGTCTGGGAGTCCGACGATGACATCTACTGGGGTCCGGAGAAGGTCTGGCTCGACGACGAGCGCTACACCGGCGACCGCGACCTGCAGGCGCCGCTGGCCGCTGTCCAGATGGGTCTGATCTACGTCAACCCGGAGGGTCCCAACGGCGAGCCCGACCCGATGAAGTCCGCGGTGGACATCAAGGAGACCTTCCGCCGGATGGGGATGAACTCCGAGGAGACCGTCGCCCTCATCGCCGGTGGCCACACCTTCGGCAAGACCCACGGTGCCCACCCCGACGATCTGGTCGGCCCCGACCCGGAGGCCGCGCCGCTGGAGAACCAGGGCCTCGGCTGGAAGAACGGCCACGGCACCGGTGTCGGCGCGGACGCACTCACCTCGGGCCTCGAGGTCACCTGGACCTACCACCCGACCCGCTGGGACAACGAGTTCTTCCACATTCTCTACGCCTACGAGTGGGAGCTGTTCGAGTCGCCGGCCGGCGCCAAGCAGTGGCGTCCGAAGAACGGCGCGGGCTCCGACATGGTCCCCGAGGCGCACGGTGAGGGCAAGCGCGAGCCGCGCATGCTCACCTCCGACCTGGCGCTGCGCGTGGACCCGGAGTTCGACGAGATCTCCCGCCGGTTCAGGGACGACCAGGAGGCCTTCTCCGACGCGTACGCCCGTGCCTGGTTCAAGCTGACCCACCGCGACATGGGTCCGAAGAGCCGCTACGTCGGCTCCGAGGTCCCGGCCGAGGACCTGCTCTGGCAGGACCCGCTCCCCGCCGAGGGCGGCGCGACCGACGAGGCCGCGATCTCCGCCGCCAAGACGGCCATCGCCGCGTCCGGTCTGAGCGTGCAGCAGCTGGTCTCGACCGCGTGGAAGGCGGCGGCCACGCACCGTACGTCCGACCACCGCGGTGGTGCCAACGGCGGTCGCATCCGTCTCGAGCCGCAGGTCTCGTGGAAGGTCAACCAGCCCGAGGAGCTCAAGCCGGTCATCGCGAAGTACGAAGAGATCGCGGCCGCGACCGGTGTCTCCTTCGCCGACGTGCTCGTTCTCGCCGGTGGCGTGGGCATCGAGCTGGCCGCCAAGGCCGCGGGCCAGGACGTCACGGTCCCGTTCTCCGCCGGCCGCGTCGACGCGACCCAGGAGCAGACCGATGTCGAGAACTTCGCCTGGCTCGAGCCGGTCGCCGACGGCTTCCGCAACTACGACTCCGGGTTCCTCAACCTCCCCACCGAGTTCCTGTTCCTCGACCGCGCGAGCCTCCTCGGCCTCTCGGCCCCCGAGGCGACGGTCCTGGTCGGCGGTCTGCGTGTGCTCGGCAACAACTGGGACGGCTCCGACCTCGGTGTCTTCACCAAGACCCCGGGCGTGCTGACGAACGACTTCTTCGTCAACCTGCTCGACTACGACCAGCAGTGGACCCCGTCCGCCGACGAGGCGACCTACACCAGCTCCAACGGCTGGACCGGTTCCCGCGTCGACCTGGTCTTCGGTGCCAACTCCGAGCTCCGTGCCCTTGCGGAGGTCTACGGTGCCGACGACGCCAAGGAGAAGTTCGTCAACGACTTCGTCAAGGCGTGGGTCAAGGTCATGGAGAACGACCGCTTCGACCTGAAGCTCCGCTGATCTTGGGGATCTGAAGGCCGTACGCCGCCGCGTACGACCGACACGGAGGCCGGCCCCTTGTGGGGTCGGCCTCCGTCGTCATACCCACCCGGGTAGGATCAACGGCCGCCGCAATCAGTTGCCTAGGTCAGGTGGAGCAATGGAACACCGGAGCGCCGAGCCTCCGAAGGGTCCGACCGGTCCGCCGCCGTCCTGGCGGCCGCCGCCTCCGCCCGCTCCGCGGATCGTGGCCGAGCCACCCCCGGCCACGCCCAGCAGGCCGCCGGGCGCGCGTCGCGCGGCGCCCAGACCGGCCTCCGCCCGGGCCTGGGTCGCCCGGGCCGAGCCTGCCAAGGTCTGGGCGGCCGAGAAGTGGGCGGCGGCCAGGAGCGCGACCTCCAGGGGTTCGACGTCCACGGGTTCGGCCTCCTGGGCTTCGACGAGCTGGCGACGCTGGGGGAAGCTGACGGCGAAGGTGGTGCTGGTCGGGTTCCTGGCCATCGCCCTGATCGGGTCGGTGACGGCGATCGTGACCTACAACCGGATCAACGTGCCGGACCCCAACGCCGCCTTCGAGGTCGAGACCTCGTTCGTCTACTACAGCAACGGCAAGACCGAGCTCGGCCGCTACCAGGAGGGCGACCAGAACCGGACCAAGCTGGACGCCGACGAGATCCCGGAGGTGGTCAAGCACGCCGTGGTGGCCGCCGAGGACCGTACGTTCTACGAGAACAGCGGCGTCGACGTGAAGGGCATCGTGCGAGCCGCGTTCTCCAACACGACCGAGGGCACCGCGGGTGGCGCGTCCACGATCACCCAGCAGTACGTCAAGAACTACTACCTCGACTCGGAGCGCTCCTACTCCCGCAAGCTGAAGGAAGCGGTCATCGCCCTGAAGCTGACCAGGCAGAAGAGCAAGGACCAGATCCTCACCGACTACCTCAACACGATCTACTTCAACCGGGGCGCCTACGGCATCGAGGCGGCCGCGAAGGCCTACTTCGCGAAGTCCACCAAGGACCTCTCGCTGCAGGAGACGGCGGCGCTCGCGGCCATCCTCAACAACCCGGCCGGCTTCGACCCCGCCAGCAGCACCTTCCGCGGCGAGGAGAAGCTGCTCGGCCGCTACCGCTACGTCCTCTCCGGCATGGTCGACCTGGGCTACCTGAAGCAGGCGGATGCCGACAAGGTGAAGGACGCGCTGCCGAAGTTCCCCGCGAAGACGGTGCCGAGCCGGCTCGGTGGCCAGCGCGGCCACGCGCTCACCATGATCAAGGCCGAGCTGCTTGCCCTGAAGGGTGCCGACGGCAAGCCGCTGTTCACCGAGGAGGACATCGACAGCGGTGGCCTGCGGATCACCGCGACGCTCTCGCCGAAGGTGATGAAGGCGTCCGCGACCGCCGCCAAGACGGTCAAGCCCAAGAACCGCAAGGCGTACGTCAAGGACGACCCGGAGCAGAAGAACGCCCTGCACGTGGCGACCGCCTCGGTCGACGTCGGGTCCGGCGCACTGCTCGGCTTCTACGGTGGCCAGGACTATCTCGACAGCCAGCACAACTGGGCCGCGACCGGTGGTCACGCCGGGTCGACGATGAAGGTCTTCGCCACCGCGGCGGCGATCGCGAAGGGCTACTCACTGGAGTCGACCTGGGCCGGTGACTCGCCGTTCACGACCTACACCGGCAAGCCGGTCGTGAACGAGGGTGAGCAAGCCGGGATCGCCGACGGGATGGACTACGGCGAGCACATCACCATGCTCAAGGCGCTGGAGCAGTCGGTGAACACGGCCTACATCGACATGACCGAGTCGATGGGTGGTCCCGAGGCGGGCCGCAAGGCGATCTACGACACCGCGGTGGCCGCGGGTGTCGCCCCGGCGAAGGCGGACCCCAAGTTCCCGGGGATCCCCAGCACCACCACCGACTTCGACCACAAGACCGACGACCGGATCGCCCTCGGCCGCGCCAACGTCAGCCCGATCAACATGGCCAACGCCTACGCCACGATCGCCGACGGCGGCTACCGCCACGACGTGCACGTGGTGAAGAAGGTCCGCGACCGCGCCGGCAACGTCCTCTACAGCTGGAACGGCCGCAAGAACGCCCGGCACGCGATCTCCGAAGATGTCGCCGCCGACGTGACGTACGCGATGCAGGGTGTGGTGCAGAGCGGCTCGGGCCAGAAGGCGCAGCGCATCGGCCGGCCGGTGGCCGGCAAGACCGGCACCGGCACCTGCACCAACGAGCAGTACGTCTGCTCGTCGTGGTTCGTCGGGTTCACCCCGCAGATCGCCACCGCCGTCCGCTACTCGCGCGGCAACGGCGAAGGGAAGCTCGACGGCGGCTGGATGCCGTCCTACTTCGGCGCCGACTATCCCACCGAGACCTGGGCGGCCATCATGGCGAAGGCGATGGAGGGCAAGGAGGTCGAGAACTTCCCGGAGCCGGTCTACGTCGACGGCCAGGATCCCGAGTCCGGTCACGAGAAGCAGCTGATCGCACCGCCACCGCCCCCGGAGGAGGACGACGGCGAGGACTGTGACCCCGTCGCGGAGTTCTTCGGCGCCTGTGACGACGGAGGCAACGGCAACGGCAACGGCAAGCCCTGGCGAGGCCGTCCGTGATCTGAGATGCGTGCCCACCGATCGAGATGACGAGTTGGTGGGCGCGCCCGGTCTCGGGCAGCATTCCGGGCGAAGGTCACGACTGCCAGCGCGAAGCCCCGGCTTGCTGGCGGGCAACCCTCCCACGCGGTGGGGTGCTCCGGGTGACGACCAGGCCCTCGCCGAGGTGGCGCGGGCAAGCGCGTGCTTCGCCGGGCAGCCCTGGGGGAGCCATGACCCGAAGGGTGCCCCATGTCCCTGCTTCCGCTCGTCGGCTCGAACACGCAGGTCCCGCTGCTGGACGGAACCACGACGACGTACGCCAACCTCGATGTCGCCGCCTCGGCGCCTGCGCTGCAAGCCGTGGCCGACCGGGTGGCCGAGGTCCTGCCCTGGTACGCCTCGGTGCACCGCGGCGCCGGCTACCTGTCCCAGGTCTCGACCGCCCTCTACGAGGAGTCGCGCGCGACCATCGGCGCCTATGTCGGCGCCCGCGAGGACGACGTCACCGTCATCGCCCGCAACACCACCGATGCGGTGAACCTGCTGGCCGGTTGCGTACCCGGTCGGGTGCTCGTCCTCGACATCGAGCACCACGCCAACCTGCTCCCGTGGCACCGGGTCGAGGCGGGCGTCACCGCGATCGCCGGCCGCGACACCCTCGCCGGCACCATCGACGCCCTCGCGAGCGAGCTGGCCCGCGGCGACTACGCCCTGGTCGCGATCACCGGTGCCTCCAACGTCACCGGCGAGGCGCTGCCGGTCGGCGAGATCGTCACCCTCGCCCATGCCCACGGCGCCCGGGTCCTCGTCGACGGCGCCCAGCTGCTCGCCCACCGCCACTTCTCGCTCGCCGCGACCGGCGCCGACTACGTCGCCTTCTCCGGCCACAAGCTCTACGCCCCCTACGGCGCCGGCGCCCTGGTCGGGCGCCGCGACTGGCTCGACGTCGGTACCCCCTACCTCGCCGGGGGAGGGGCGGTCGACGACGTGGAGGTGGGCGAGACCACGTGGCAGCCCGCCCCCGCGCGCCACGAGGGCGGCTCGCCCAACGTCATCGGCGCGGACGCCCTGGCCGCGGCCTGTACGACTCTCGGCAGCCTCTCGGCCGCCGAGCTGGACCGCCACGAGGCGTCACTGAGGGGGCGCCTCGTGGCCGGCCTGTCCGCGCTGGAGGGTGTCGACGTCGTGAGGCTCTGGCCCGACTCCGACGAGCCCGTCGGGGTGGTCACGTTCACCGTCGACGGCATCGAGCCCGGCCGGGTCGCGGCCTACCTCTCCGCCGAGCACGGCCTGGGCGTACGCGACGGCCGGTTCTGTGCCCAGCCGCTCCTCAAGCGCCTCGGGCTCACCGGCGGCGCCGTCCGCGCGAGCATCGGCATCGGCACCTCGTTCGCCGACGTGGACCGGCTGGTCGCCGGCGTACGTTCCCTCCTCGCCGATGACGTCCGCGGCGACTACGTCCTCGTCGACGGAGCCTGGACCCTCGCCGATGACCCCCGCCCCCTCGTCGGCCCGGCCGGCCTGACCCGCCTGGCCGACACCGCCGGCTCCTGCGGCGCCGCCGTCTGACCCCCTCCTGCCGAAGCGTCAGCTACGTCGGCCGCTGGTCGAGCCGCGAGGCCGCCTGCGGCCGAGCGTGTCGAGACCAACACAGTCCCCTCCGCGCTCGATTCGACTGTGTTGGTCTCGACACGCCTCCGCCTAGCGGCTCCGGCGGCTCGACCAGCGGCAGGCGGGTGACGCCTCGACGAGGGAGGATGAATCGGGGCGCCCGCGGTGTTGAGGAACTGTGAGCGAACGAGTGCATGGCGAGCGGAAGGTACGCGGCGGCAAGCTGGTCGTCGTCGACGTGACGGTCTCCGCTGACACGATCATCGACGTCGTCCTCTCGGGGGACTTCTTCCTGGAACCCGACGAGGCGCTGGGGTGGCTGACCACGGCGCTGGAGGGACAGTCCGTCGAGGTGTCCCTCGACCAGCTGACCGCGGAGCTGGACGCCGCGGCCCGTGATGCCGAGCTGGTCGGCTTCGGCACCCGTGACATCGCCCTGACGGTGCTGCGGGCGCTGGGCCGGGCCACGACCTGGGACGATCTCGACCTCGAGATCGTCGAGACCGGCCCGCTGTCGCCGACGATGCAGATGGCCCTCGACGAGGTCATCGTCCGCCAGGTGGCCGAGGGCCGCCGCGCCCCCAACCTGAGGTTCTGGGACTGGGCGAGCAGCGCGGTCGTGATCGGCAGCTACCAGTCGCTCTCCAACGAGGTCGACGAGGCCGCCGCCGAGCGTCACGGCATCGAGGTCGTACGCCGCATCTCAGGCGGCGGTGCGATGTTCATCGAGCCCGGCAACACGATCACCTACAGCCTCGCTGTGCCCGACACGCTCGTGGCTGGCATGTCCTTCCAGGAGTCCTACGCCTTCCTCGACGAGTGGGTGCTGCGCGGCCTGCGCAGCGTCGGCATCGAGGCCGCCTACGCCGGTCTGAACGACATCGCCTCCCCGGTCGGCAAGATCGCCGGCGCCGCCCAGAAGCGGATCCCCGGTGGCGTCCTGCACCACGTCACGATGGCCTACGACATCGACGCCGACAAGATGCTCGAGGTGCTCCGGATCGGCCGGGAGAAGATGTCCGACAAGGGCACCAGGAGCGCTGCCAAGCGCGTCGACCCGATCCGTTCCCAGACCGGGCTGAGCCGCGACAAGGTCATCGAGGCACTGCTGGCCGAGTTCGAGCAGAGCTTCGGGGCGGCGTACGTCGGCCTCGATCAGGCCACGATCGACGAGGCCGCGGCGCTGGTCGAGAGCAAGCACGGCACGCGGGAATGGGTTGCTCGCGTGCCGTAGGCGTGGGGCTCGCTACACGTACGCGACCGGATCTCGACGCGCGCATCGCGCCTTCGCAAGCTCGGGCGCGGCGCTTGATCTCCAATACGTTTTGAGGCCCGGCGACTTGGTCGCCGGGCCTCAAAGATTTGGACTCCGCTGCTCGGAGCGTTCCTTGGATGAGATGGGGGGGTCCTCATTCACGACCGACATCACGAGCAGCGGAGCGCCGCCAGTTTGGCACGCTCAGATGCGCCGTCGCAATAGGTGAAGGCCCCTCCGGACCTATTTTCTGTCGGTCGATCTGCAGGGCGGAACTCATGGGGTATCGAAAGTGCCTTTCTAGAGGACTTCGACCCTGTCACCGGCACCGGGCGCGGGAGTATGGCAGGACTGCGAATGACGATGGTGGCGGTGGTCGGCTACCCTGAACACATGCAGATGTCTGTCCTGCTTCTTAGGCAGCCGCGCTGACCCTGAGGGACACACCCCGGTCACGCGGCTACCCCTCCATGTGAGGGGCCGTTCTCATTTCTAGGGATCGTTCCAGAAGCAGTCTTGACGCACGACACTCGACAAGGACGAAAGACCAATGACGCAGGACCAGGCTGAGCAGGCGACGTACGACGTCACCGAGCTGCAGGACAAGTGGCGCCCCATCTGGGAGAAGCTGGAGCCGTTCAAGGCGGGCCAGCGAGAGGGGGCCGAGAAGCGCTACGCGCTCACGATGTTCCCCTACCCCTCCGGCGACCTGCACATGGGCCACGCCGAGGTGACCGCGCTGCACGACGTACTGGCCCGCTACTGGTGGCTGAAGGGCTTCGACGTCCTGAACCCGATCGGCTGGGACTCCTTCGGCCTGCCTGCCGAGAACGCCGCGATCAAGCGCAACGAGAACCCCGCCGGCTGGACCTACGCCAACATCGAGACCCAGGCGGAGTCCTTCAAGCGCTACGGCATCTCCTTCGACTGGTCGCGCCGGCTGCACACCTCCGACCCGGAGTACTACCACTGGACCCAGTGGCTGTTCATCAAGCTGTACGAGGCGGGGCTGGCCTACCGCAAGAAGAGCCCGGTCAACTGGTGCCCGAACGACCAGACCGTTCTGGCGAACGAACAGGTCGTCAACGGTCAGTGCGAGCGCTGCGGGGCCACGGTCACCAAGCGCGACCTGAACCAGTGGTACTTCAAGATCACCGACTACGCCCAGCGCCTGCTGGACGACATGAACCAGATCAAGTGGCCCGAAGAGGTCCTGGCCATGCAGCGCAACTGGATCGGCCGGTCCGAGGGTGCGCACGTCGACTTCGACATCACCTTGGCCGATGGCGGCTCCAAGAAGGTCACCGTGTTCACCACGCGACCCGACACGCTGTACGGCGCCACCTTCATGGTCGTCGCGGCCGATGCAGCCCTGGCCTCGGAGATCGTTGCCCCTGAGCAGAAGCAGGCTCTGGAGGATTACGTCATCGAGGTCCGCAAGTCCTCCGAGATCGACCGCATGTCGACCGACCGTCCGAAGACAGGTGTTGATCTGGGAGTCACTGCGGTCAACCCGGTCAATGGTGAGCAGATCCCGGTGTGGGCGTCGGACTACGTGCTGGCGGAGTACGGCACCGGCGCGATCATGGCGGTGCCCGCGCATGACCAGCGCGACCTGGACTTCGCGAAGAAGTTCGCACTGCCGGTCCGCCGTGTTGTCGACGTTCCTGACACTGACAATCCGGAGGAGACCTACGTCGCAACCGCAGGTGACGGTGCGTACGTGAACTCTCCCGAGTTGGAGGGCGTCGCCGACAAGGCGAGCGGGATCCACAAGATCATCGAGAAGCTGGAGGCCGAGGGCCAGGGCAAGGGCACCATCAACTACCGGCTGCGCGACTGGCTGCTGAGCCGGCAGCGCTACTGGGGTGCGCCGATCCCGATCATCCACTGTGAGTCGTGCGGCCCGGTCCCGGTTCCCGAGGACCAGCTGCCGGTCGTACTGCCCGACCTCAAGGGCGCAGACCTGAAGCCGAAGGGCGTCTCGCCCCTGGCCGCAGCCGAGGACTGGGCGAACGTCGACTGCCCGAAGTGCGGTGCCCCAGCGAAGCGGGACTCCGACACCATGGACACGTTCGTGGACTCGTCGTGGTACTTCCTGCGTTACACCTCGCCGCACTACGACAAGGCCGCGTTCGACCCCGAGGCGATCAAGACCTGGGGTGCCGTCGACCACTATGTCGGCGGCAAGGAGCACGCGGTCATGCACCTGCTGTACGCCCGCTTCTTCGTCAAAGCGCTCAACGACATCGGCCTGATCGACTTCAACGAGCCGTTCAAGGAGCTGCTGACGCAGGGTGAGGTCATCAACGAGGGCAAGGGGATGTCGAAGTCCCTGGGCAACGGTGTCGACCTGGGCGAGACCATCGACGAGTTCGGCGTCGATGCCACCCGCGTGACGATGGTCTTCGCCGGCCCGCCCGAGGCCGACATCGATTGGGCCGACCTGTCTCCTGGTGGCTCGCTGAAGTTCCTGCAGCGTGCGTGGAGACTGGCTGGTGACGTTGACTCCGAGCCGGGCGTCGACTTCTCCGCAGGCGACGTGTCGCTGCGCCGGGTGACCCACAAGACCGTTGCCGAGGCCGAGGACCTCCTGGAAGGCAGGAAGTTCAACGTCGTCGTCGCCCGGACCATGGAGCTGGTCAACGCCACCCGCAAGGCCATCGACTCCGGGTGCGGCCCGAAGGACGTCGCCGTGCGAGAGGCGGCCGAGGTCGTCGCCATCCTGCTGTCGCTGGTCGCTCCGTACACCGCTGAAGAGATGTGGGAGATCCTGGGGCACGAGCCGACGGTTGCGCGAGCTGCGTGGCCGACGGTCGAGCCCCGCCTGCTCGTGGAGGACTCCGTGACAGCGGTCGTTCAGATCAAGGGCAAGGTGCGCGCCCGCCTGGAGGTCTCGCCCTCCATCTCCGAGGCAGACCTGGAGGTGGCCGCGCTGGCCGACCCGACGATCGCGGCCGCGATCGAGGGGCAGACCGTCCGCAAGGTCATCGTCCGTGCGCCGAAGCTGGTCAACATCGTCATCTGATCGGCACTGATCGGCTCTGATCGGGTCGGCTCGTGGTGCCGACCCGATGGGTCGATCTGTAGGCTTCTGACATGGCCCGGGTAGCGATCGTGACCGACTCGACCGCGATGCTTCCATCCGATCTCGGGGATGCCGCGGAGCTGATCACATCGGTGCCGTTGCAGGTGATCGTGGATGGGACCTCGTACGACGACGGGGTGGAGGAGACGTCGCCCGAAGCGTTGCTGGCGGCGTTGGCTGCGCACAAGACGGTGACCACCTCGCGGCCCTCTCCGGCGCTGCTGGGGGAGGTGTATGCGAAGCTCGCCGCGCAGGGGTTCGAGGAGATCGTCTCCATCCACCTCTCCGCGGAGCTGAGCGCGACGTGCGAGTCCTCGATGCTCGCGGCGCGGGAGGCTCCGGTGCCGGTGATCACCGTGGACACTCGGCTGGTCGGACCCGGGGTCGGGTTCGCGGTGCTGGCCGCCGCAGAGGTGGCCGGGCGCGGCGGGAGCGCCGCCGAGGCGCGCGAGGCCGCGTTGTCGCGGGTCGCTGCGACGCGTTCCTACTTCTACGTCGACACCCTCGAGTATCTGCGCCGAGGTGGGCGGATCGGTGCTGCCGCCGCCCTGCTCGGGACCGCGCTGGCGGTCAAGCCGCTGCTCACGATCGAGGAGGGGCGGGTCGTGCCGCACGAGCGGGTGCGTACGGCTGAGCGGGCGATCGCGCGGCTGCAGGCCCTCGGGGCCGAGGCGGGTGAGGACGCGGAGGCCGTCGAGGTCGTCGTCGCTCACCTGGGCAGCCCGGATCGGGCGGCCGCGATGACCGAGGGGCTCTCCGCCGAGCTGGACGGCAAGATCAACGGCGACGTACGTGTCGGGGTGCTGGGGGCGGTGCTCGGTGCGCACGTCGGGCCGGGGTGCGTGGCGGTCGTCGTGGGGCCCAAGCTCTGATCCGTGGGCCTGATTCTGGGCCGATCACCGTCCACAGGGACGGTTGAGGATCGAGTTGTCCACAGGCGCTGAGAACGCGCTCGGAAGTGTCGGCGTCGACGCATAGCTTCGGCGTCATGCGGACCCGACCGACCTCTGATCACGCTGATGCCGTCGCCCGGCGGCTGGAGCAGCTGCGCGCCGAGCTCGACCCGTCGGGGGAGGAGGACGAGGGCGAGGGGGACTGGCAGCCGCCGTGGTGGGACGGGCCGGGTGCGACCGACACCGCGGAGCTGGATCCGTTGGTGCCGGTCCCGGGGCGTCACGCGTCGCGGCGTCAGGTCGTGATCTCGCCCGACACGATGCTGCCGGAACCGCTGCGTGGACGGGTGAGTCTCGGTCCGTGGCACCTCGTGGTCGTCTCGCTGGTGTTGGTGGCCGGGTTGGCGGTGGCCTGCTGGTGGATGATCCGCGCCGACCCGGAGGTGGTGCCAGCGGCCCGGGCCTCGCCCTCGGCCTCGCCGCTGGTCTCGTTGCCGACCGGCTCGGCCCCGCCTGCGAGCACGGCCGCGGTGCCGTCGGGCGGAGTATCGGCCGGGACGGTGACGGTCGACGTGGAGGGCAAGGTGCCCAAGCCCGGCATCGTCGTGCTGCCGGTCGGCTCGCGGGTGGTGGATGCGGTCGAGGCCGCGGGCGGGGCGTCTCACAAGCACCTCGCGGGACTCAACCTCGCCGCTCTGCTCAGCGACGGTCAGCAGATCGTGGTGGGTGCGCCGAACGGCGGCGGAGGCGTCGCGGCGCCCGGCTCCGGCGCTCCGGCTGCTGGGGCGCCCGGCGCAGCGGTGAGCCTCAACGCCGCCTCGATGGAAGAGCTGGAGACGTTGCCAGGGGTGGGTCCGGTGACGGCGCAGGCGATCATCGACTGGCGCACCACCAACGGCGCGTTCACCTCTGTCGACGAGCTGCTCGAGGTCGACGGGATCGGGCCGAAGACCTATGACTCGCTGGCACCGCTGGTCACGTTGTGAACGACCTGCGGCTGCCCCTTCTCGGGGCCGGTGCCTGGGCGGGGGCGTTGGCCGGGCCGGTCGTAGCGGCCGGCGGGCGGCCCGGGGTGGTCCTGCTGGTGCTCCTCACCGCGGTCCTGGGCATCGGCGGAGGATGGGCGGCACGGAAGCGCCGCCCGACGGCGCTGGCGTTGGTGCTGATGATCGCCGGGGCCGCGGTCGTCGCCGGCCTGCACGTCGCCCGCGTCAGCGACAACCCGGTGGTGGACCTGGCTGAGCGCGAGGCGCAGGTGCGGGTGGTCGCCACCGTCACGACCGACCCGAAGGAGGTGCGGGGCGAGCACGCGACGTACCAGCTCCGGCGCGCCAGCGTGCGGGAGATCAGGGGCCGTGGGGTGGTCTACCAGCTGCGTACGCCGGTGGTCGTGCTCGGCAACGAGACGTGGGCGGACGTCCCGCTGGGGACGACGGTGTCGACGACCGGGCGCCTGGGCAGGAGCGACTCGCACGAGGAGTCCGCGCTGCTGATCGCCGGGGAGCCGCGGGTCGTGGCGGGTCCGGGCATCTGGTGGCGAGCCTCGGAGACGCTGCGTGGCTCCATCCGCGACGCGGTGGCGCACCGGCCGCCCGACCAGGCGGCGCTGGTCCCGGCGCTGGTCGACGGCGACGACACCGGCCTCTCCGACGATCTCGCGGACGACTTCCGCACGACCGGGCTCACCCATCTGCTCGCGGTCTCGGGCACCAACCTGACCCTGGTGGTGGGATTCCTGCTCATCGTCGCCCGCTGGGCCGGGGTGCGGGGGAGATGGCTGTACGCAGTCGGGGTGCTCGGCATCCTCGGGTTCATCGTGCTCGCCCGCACCGAGCCGAGTGTGGTGCGGGCCGCCGCGATGGGGGCGGTCGGACTGCTGGCGATGACGCACAACGGACGGCAGCGAGCGCTGCGCGGTCTCGGCGCGGCGGTGATCGGGCTCCTGCTGCTCGACCCGGGGCTGGCCACCTCGATCGGGTTCACCCTCTCGGTCCTGGCCACGGCCGGCATCCTGCTCTTCGGGCCACCCTGGCGCGACGCCCTGAGACGTTGGATGCCGCAGTGGTGCGCGGAGGCGATCGCGGTCCCGGCAGCGGCGCAGCTGGCATGCACCCCGGTGGTCGCGGCCATCTCCGGCCAGGTCAGCCTCGTCGCGGTGCTCGCCAACCTGCTCGTCGAGCCCGCCGTCGCGCCCGCGACGGTACTCGGTCTCCTGGGCGGTCTGCTCGGGCTGGTGTGGGATCCGCTCGGGATGGTCGCGGGCACGATCGCGACCTGGTGCGTCGCCTGGATCATCGCGGTGGCCCGCTTCGGTGCCGGCCTGCCGACCGCGGAGGTCGGCTGGGCGACAGGGCCGGCGGCCTTGGCGATGCTGGTGGTCATCTGTGCCGCGATCGCCTTCCTCGCTCCTCGGATCCTGCGGCATCCGGTCACCGGGGTGGCCGGGTGCCTGGTGCTGCTCGCGGTCGCGCTGGTGCGGCTGCCGAGCCCCGGCTGGCCCCCGCCGGGGTGGGTGCTGGTGATGTGCGACGTGGGACAAGGAGATGCCCTGGTGGTACGCACAGGGTCAGGGAGTGCCGTCATCGTGGACGCCGGCCCCGATCCGGACCTCGTCGACGACTGCCTCGACCGCCTCGAGATCGAGGACGTTCCGCTCGCGGTCATCACCCACTTTCACGCCGACCACGTCAACGGCATCGAAGGCGTCTTCGCCGGGCGCCGGGTCGGTGAGCTGTGGACCTCACGCCTCCAGGATCCGCCCGCGGGCGTGCGGGTCCTCGGGGAGGCCGCCGGTGCGGACGGGGTGGTGCCGGTTCCGGCTCCCTACGCAGCCACGAGCACCGTCGGCGAGGCGCAGATCCAGGTGCTCTGGCCCGCGGGCGAGTCCGATACCCGCGGGCCCGGAGACGGCTCCACGGCCAACGACGCGAGCGTCGTCCTCCTCGTCGAGTCCCGCGGCCTGCGCCTGCTGCTGACCGGCGACATCGAGCCGGAGGGGCAGGACCAGCTCGCCGATGACCTCGCCGGGCTCGACATCGACGTGCTCAAGGTGCCTCACCACGGCTCGCGCTACCAGGACCTCGACTGGCTGCGTACGTTGCGGGCGCAGGTCGCGCTCACCTCGGTCGGTTCGGGCAACGACTACGGTCATCCGGCGACCGCCACGGTCCAGGGGCTCGAGGAGAGCGGCACCAAGGTCTACCGCACCGACCGCGACGGCTCGGTCGCAGTCGTCGAGAGCGGGGGTGAAGTGGCGGTTGTTACTCGATAGCGTTGGTCTCGACCCGCTTCGCGGCTTCGCAGGCTCAGCCGCTGCGCTCGCTCGACCTCCTCGCGTTTGGCCGACGCAAGCGCCGGCCAAGGCTCGGATGTCGGTGCCGTGTGGGAGGGTTTGAGCATGGCACGCACCGCCTCCGCACCGAGCCCCACCGGCAACCTGTCTGCCTCCGACGTCCTGGGTCGGGTGACGCTGGTGACCGGCAAGGAGGAGTTCCTGGGGGAGCGCACGGTCGCGGCTGCGAAGGCCGCGGTGAAGAGCTACGACGCCGAGGCCGAGGTCTCCGAGGCGACCGCCGCCGATCTGACGCTGGCGACGCTCGGCGAGCTGAGTGCACCTTCGCTCTTCTCGAGCATCCGCTGCGTCGTGGTGCGCAACCTGGAGAACCTGCCGGACGAGTCGGTTGCGGGTCTGGTGGAGTATGCCGGGATGCCGTCGGAGGAGGTTGCCCTCGTCCTCGTCCACGGAGGCGGCCAGAAGGGCAGCGGCACTCTCGCCAAGCTTCGCAAGCTCCCGAAGGTGACCGAACAGAAGTCCGTGGAGCTGAAGGCGCGCGAGTTCGGAAGCTTCGTGAAGGCCGAGATGCGGCTGCACGGCGCGAGCATCGACGAGGAGGGCGCCGACTTCCTGATCCAGGCGGTCGGTCAGGATCTCCGCGCCCTGGCGGCCGCGGCGAGCCAGCTCGCCGGCGACAACGAGGCGAAGCGACTCGGCCTGGAGCACGTGAAGCAGTACTTCGGCGGCCGGGCCGAGGTGAAGAACTACGTGATCGCCGACGCGATCGTCTCCGGCGACCGGGTCAAGGCCCTCGAGGAGATCCGCTGGGCCCTCGACACCGGCTCTTCCCCCGTCTACGTCCTCTCCGCAGTGGCCGGCCAGCTCCGCACCGTCGCCAACCACGTCGCTGGCATCCGCGACAGCGGCACTCCACCCTGGAAGCAGAAGTCCATCGCAGGTTTAGCCCGCGGCTGGTCCCGCGAAGGCATCGGCGAGGCGCTCCGCTCGGTCGCCCGAGCCGACGCCGACCTCAAGGGCGCCGCCAGCGACCCGGCGTACACGCTCGAGCGTCTCGTCCTCACCATCGCCGCCCTCCGCCAGCGCTGACAACACCCACGCCGAATCTGTAGTTCTGGAGCGCGAGATTGCAGTTGTGGCGTACGAAACTCGACTTTCGTACGCCAC
>NZ_JBEYUV010000021.1:0-47088 GCF_040643685.1 Nocardioides sp. NPDC047086 | reverse complement strand
GCAGCGACGGCTGTGCCTTGGGCGATCGCGCGCTTCGCGTCGAGCTCGGCGGCCATCTGCAATCTCGGCCGCCAGAACTGACTACTCGGCCGCCAGAACTGAGGTTTCGGCTGGACGCGGGGGACGCTTCGGCAGAAATGACACAAGCCCCGTCCAAAGGACGGGGCTTGTCAGAGAAGGTGCCTCAGAGGGAGGAAGCCTTCTTGGCGATCGCCGACTTGCGGTTGGCGGCCTGGTTCTTGTGGATGACGCCCTTGGAGACGGCCTTGTCGAGCTTCTTGGTGGCGACCTTGGCGGTCTCGACCGCGGTGTCCTTCTCGCCGGCCTCAGCGGCGGCGTGGAACTTGCGGATGACGGTCTTGAGCTCGCTCTTGACGGCCTTGTTGCGCTCGTGCGCCTTCTCGTTCTGCTTGTTGCGCTTGATCTGCGACTTGATGTTCGCCATGGGTGAATGATCTCCAGTGCTTCGACGTGTGGTGGTGCGAGCTCTCAATCCGGCCCCTCGGGGAAATGAGAGGGGAGAGGCCTACGCGAACACGCTTGCGGTCAAGATTACAGACTCGCGTCGTTTGGCCTCAAATCGCCGTACCTCACCTAGCTACTCCGGGGTAGGCTGTGGTGATCTCGGTCACGAGATTTCCGGCGGAACCCCCTGTTGCGGCTCGGCTCCAGCGTCTAGGGTCCCCCGCGCGGTCCCTCTCGTGCTAACCGCCCACCGTTCACCCCCACGCACACACTGCAGGCCAGGAGAATCATGCCGACCCAGTCCGCGATCGATCTCGCATTCCTCGACGAGATGCCGGCGAACTTCGCCCTTCACTTCCTCAACCGGGTCAAGGCGACCCCGAATGCGGAGGCGTTCCGCTATCCCGTGGTCGGCTCGACGACCGAGGCAGGCGAAGAGGAGTGGAAGTCGCTGACCTGGAAGGAGGCCAGCGACCTGGCCGGCCGCCTCGCCGCAGGCCTGGTCTCGCTCGGCCTCGACCTCGAGCAGCGGGTCGGCATCGCCTCGACCACCCGCTACGAGTGGATCATTGCCGACCTCGCGGTGATGCTCGCCGGCGGAGCGACCACGACGGTCTACCCGACGACCAACGTCGAGGACACCGCCTACATCCTGGGTGACGCCGAGTGCCGCTTCGTCTTCGCCGAGGACGACGGCCAGCTCGCCAAGATCGCCGAGAAGGCCGCCGACCTGCCCGAGATCGTCAAGGTCATCACCTTCGACGGCCAGACCGACGGTGAGCGGGTCATCGGCCTGGACGACCTCGCGGCGATCGGTGACAAGTACCTCGCCGACCACCCGGACCTGATCGACGAGACCGCCGCCAAGATCACCCCGGACCACCTGGCCACGCTGGTCTACACCTCCGGCACCACCGGCCGGCCCAAGGGCGTACGCCTGCTCCACCGCGCCTGGGTCTACGAGGGCGAGGCCGTCCGGGTCCGGGGCGACGTCCTGGGCCCCGACGACCTGCAGTTCCTGTGGCTGCCGATGTCCCACGTCTTCGGCAAGGTGCTGCTCTCGATCCAGATCGCCTGCGGCTTCCCGACCGCGATCGACGGCCGGATGGACAAGATCGTCGACAACCTCGGCATCGTGAAGCCGACCTTCATGGGCGCGGCCCCGCGCATCTTCGAGAAGGTCCACTCCAAGATCGTGATGATGACCGAGGCCGACGGCGGCATCAAGAAGAAGCTCTTCGACGCCGCCTTCGCCAACGGCATCGCCCGCGACCGGCTGCTGCGTGAGGGCAAGTCCGTGCCGACCGCGATCGCGCTCAAGCACGCCGTGCTCGACAAGCTGGTGCTCAGCAAGGTCCGTGACCGCTTCGGTGGCCGCGTACGGTTCTTCATCTCGGGCTCCGCCCCGCTCAACCGCGACATCGCCGAGTGGTTCCGGGCCGCCGGGATCCTGATCATGGAGGGTTACGGCTCGACCGAGAATGCCGCCGGTGCGGCGGTCGGCACCCTGGAGGAGAACAAGCTCGGCACCGTCGGCAAGGCGTTCCCGGGCAGCGAGGTGAAGATCGGCGACAACGACGAGCTGCTCATCCGCGGCCCGCACGTGATGCCGGGCTACCACAACCTGCCCGAGGAGACCGCCAAGGCGCTCGACGCGGAGGGCTGGTACCACACCGGCGACAAGGCCTCGATCGACGAAGAGGGCTACATCACCATCACCGGCCGGATCAAGGAGCTGTTCAAGACCTCGGGCGGAAAGTACGTCGCGCCGCCGGCGATCGAGTCGAAGTTCGCCGCGCTGTGCCCCTACTCCAGCCAGTTCCTGGTCTTCGGTGCCAACCGCAACTTCGTCACCGCGCTGATCACCCTCGACCCCGAGTCGATCACCGCATGGGGCGCCTCCCACGGTCTGGAGGGCAAGTCCTACGAGGAGATCGTCACCTCGCCGCAGGTGCGCGAGCTGATCGGCGGCTACGTCGACGAGCTCAACGCGGGCCTCAACCGCTGGGAGACCATCAAGAAGTGGGAGATCCTCGAGCACGACCTGACCGTCGAGAGCGGTGAGCTGACCCCGTCCCTGAAGGTCAAGCGCAACGTGGTCGAGGCGAAGGAGCAGGCGCGGATCGACGCCTTCTACGCAGGCTCCTGATCCCAGCTCTTAAACCCAGCCCTGGCGCTCAGCCAGCCAGTCCAGACACACCTCGCCCTGCCACCGCTGCATCCTGCGGAGGTGGGGCGAGGTCGTCTTGACCGGCTGGTCGGCGGCGGCCAGGAAGTAGCCGGCGAAGAGGGCCAGGACCGAGTCGACGGCCTCCGGTGCGGCCTTCGCCAGCAGCGGGTGCGTGGCCAGGAACGCCTCGGCGTCGAGGCCGTCACCGCGCGGCCCGACCAGCAGCAGGAGCGAGTCGATCCAGTCGGCGCCGAGGACCGGCCAGGTCCACTCGACCAGCAGGACACCACCGTCGGGGCGGATGAGGACGGTGTCGTCGCGTACGTCCAGGTGGACCAGTGTCTCGCCGGCGGTGTGCTCGGCGAAACCCGCCGCGAGCGCGGCCGCTCGGTCGGCATCCGGGTAGCCGGCCACGCGGTCCCACAGGGCCGGGTAGGTGGCGTGCTCCTCGGCGAACGTCGGCCAGCCGATGCCCGGGGCCGGGGTGAGCGCGGCGGCGGTCTCGACCAGTGCCTGCGAGACGATCTCGAGGTCCGAGGACGTCCACGGCCGCGACGGCAGCCGCGACTCGACGTACTCGAAGGCCAGGACCACCCACTCGCCGTCGTCGAACCACCTCAGCTTCGGGGCGGGGACCCAGCCGGCGAGCTTCTTCAGCTTCGCCGCCTCCTCGCGGTAGAGCGCCGCGGAGTCACGCTGCGCCTTGGCGGAGGCCGCCTTCACGAAGTGCTGGGAGCCGTCCTGGCAGGTCAGCACCGAGGCGAACCCCGGCGTGAACCCGGCCCCGTGCGACTCCGCCGAGACCACCGGCCCACCGCCGAGCCGCTTCTCGATCGATGACCGCAGGAAAGGTGGCAGGTGGGGCCACTCCAAACGGCGGGCGGTCTGCCCGTGCGGGATGTTCGTCGGGATCGCGCTCACGACCACATCCTTGTGTACGCCGGCGGTGATGCGCCAGCGCGCCACGGCACTAGGACATCGGCGGCTGGTCGAGATGCGCGGCGGGCTTGCCGGTGGCGACGTCCCAGGCGGCGACACCGTCCTCGGCAGAAGCGGTGTAGAGGATCTTGCCGTCCGGGCTGAAGATCACGTTCGCGCTGGGGCCCGCGGTCCGGGCAAGGTCACGGGATTCGCCCGTGCCGCCCAGGGCGGTGGGTGCCCACAGCATCAGCCCGGTCTCGTCGGTCCCGCCGGTGGCGGCCAACGAGCGAGAGTCGGGGGAGAAGGCGATGGCGGTGACCGGGTGACCGGGGAGGGTCTCGGCCGCCTCGAGCGTCTTGGCATCCCAGAGCGTCGGGTAGCCCTCGGTGGTCACCCCGGCGATCCAGCGCCCGTCCGGGCTCCAGACCGGGTCGGCGCCTCTCGCCGCCGCGACGGTGCCGACCTCGTCGCCCGAGTCGGCTTCGAGAATCGAGACCTTGTCGCCGGAGGCGACCGCCACCTGCGTGCCGTCGGGGCTGAACGAGATCGATCCGACACCGTTGCCGAGATCGGTGCTCGCCTGCTCGTCGCCGTCCTCGACCGACCAGATGATCAGGTCGCCCTCGAGACCAGCGCCGGCGACGAGCTCGCCGTCGGGGCTGAACGCGATCTCGCCGACCGGGCCGGCGTCGGTGACCTTCGGGTTCGGCAGGCCCTCGAGCCGCTGGACCTGCTTGTCGCCGTCCACCTCGACCAGCGCGATGTCCGAGCAGCCGACCTTCCTCGCCACGAGTGTGAGGTCCGGGCTGATGGCCCGGTAGCCGGTGTCGGAGATCGTCTCGTACGCACCACCGGCGGCGTTCCAGCGACAGGTGCCGTCGGTGCAGCTGGTTACGACGTACTTCCCCTCGGGGTCGGTGACCAGCGAGCCGGCGTCGACCCGCGACGGCATCGCTGCGGCGGCCAGGCTGATCGAGCCGCCGGACGTCCCGAGCGCGGAGATGTCACAGCCGTCCTGGTCGGGGTCGCTTGCGCACCCGGCCAGGAGCGCGGCGGCGAGCACGCCGATGAGCGGGACGCTGAGGACGTACGTTCGGGGTTTCATCGGTCCTTCTGAGAGATCGGTCAGGCGAACGAGGACACGTCGAAGTAGGCGACGGTGCCATCGGTGCAGGTGAGGCGGTCGAGACGACGGCCTCTGGTCTCGACGAGGTCTTGGCGGTCCCGGACCTTGTCGAGGGCTCGGAGCATGTCGTACTCGTCGTTGATACGCAGCACCGACCACGGATGTTGCTCGCTGCCGTCGCCGGTGGAGCGAATGCTGCGCAGGGCGGCCCCCGCGACCTGCCGCTCGCGCGCAGCGGCCCGGTCGTCGCCGGACTGCTCCAGCGCGGTGGCCGTCCGCAGGTGGACCGAGGGGCTGAAGATCGCTCCCGGCATGACCTGCCGCAGCTCGTCGGCGGCCGCTGCGTACGACCCCTCGGCGAGCAGCCTGTCGACTGGAGAAAGGTCGAGATCGGGGGTGAAGTTGGCCGAGCCGCGGACCGCGCGGCGAAGCGGCCCGAGGGTCTCAGGGCCGGGATCGTCGAGGTAGGCGGTGACCAGGTCGGCGTACGTCGTCACTTCGACTCCTCGAGGAGGCGGTTGAACTCCTCCTCGGTGAGATTGTTCAGGTAGTCACGGCCCGAGTTGCGGGCGTCCTTCTCGACGGGCTGGTTGTAGTACTCGTCGAAGGTGGCGCCGTTGTCGGTGCTCTTGTAGTCGTCGAAGTTCTCCTCCCACGACTCGGCCTGCTCCTCGGTGATGCCGTCGGCCTTGTGCTCGTCGAAGGGGTCGTCGTCCTCCCACCAGAACTGCCAGTCGTTCTTGTCGTCGATGGCCTCGTGCTGGCGACCGTGGCGGACCTCGTGGGCGACGGTGTTGATCAGCTGGCCGGGATCGTCGAGCACGTTGGGGTTGAGCGCCATCGTGGGCTCTTCGTCGCTCCAGTAGCCGTAGGTGATGCTGTTGTCGTCCCAGGTGTCGTTCGCCAGGTCGTCCCAGTCGATGGTGGGCATGTCGACGCCGCTCTCCTCGGCGATCTTCTTGACCATCTCCTCGAGCACGGCCTTGCGCTCCTCGATGCTGAGCGTCTCCCACTTCTCCGCGATGGCCGGGTCGATGTTGCCGTACTCGTCGCCTTGCTCGTCGATGCCGGTCGGCAGGCCGCGGGCGAGGATCGCGTCCACGCCGACGGCCTTGGCCAGCGCCTTCTCGATCTCGTCGGCGATCTCCTCGGCGACGTTCTGGCGGCTGGTGCCCCACTCCTCGGCCTCGTAGCGGCTCTTGAACGTCGGTGGGGTCGCGGTGCTGGTCACCGTGCCGTCGTCGCTGACGGTGAACTCCTGGGTCTTGGCCCGGTCGAGGATGCCTTGGACGAGGCGCTCGATGGCTTCGACCTCGGTCTCGGCGGTGTAGAGGGCCTTCTGCATCTCCTGTTTGGCGGTGATGTGGCTGCCGAGGTCCTTGACCAGGCCGTCGCGGTGACCGCGGGCCGCGTCGGCGGCCATCCCGGTCCAGGACTTGGCCACGCCGTTGGCCTCGAGCTCGTCGCGACTGGTCTCCAGCTTGCGGAGATCGGCCTTGAGACCGTCGCCGGCGTCACCCAACGGCGCCGCCTTCCAGGTCTTGACCTGGCCGAACGTGATCGCCATCAGACGAGCGCGGAGGCGTCGAAGTGGGCGAGGGTCCCGTCGGTGCAGGTGTGACGGTCGATCCGCCGCCCCCCGACCTCGAGGAGATCCTGGCGGCCCGGGACCTTGTCGAGGGCGCGGAGCAGGTCGTACTCGTCGTTGATCCGCAGCACGGTCCAGGGATGCTCCTCGGTGCCGTCGCCGGTCGCCCGGATGCTCCGCAGGGCGGCACTCGCCACCTGGCGCTCACGGGCAGCGGAGCGCTCCTCGCCGGAGCGTTCCAGCGCGGTCGCCAGGCGCAGGTGGGCCGACGGGCTGAAGATCGCCCCGGGCATGAGCGCCCGCAGCGCGGCCGCGGCCTCGGCGTAGGCGCCGTCGGCGAGCAGCTTGTCGATCGCAGCCAGGTCGAGGTCGACGGTGAAGTTGGCGGAGCTGCGGACCGCGCGTCGAAGCGGCCCCAGCGTCTCGGGGCCGGGGACGTCGAGGTAGGCGGTGACCAGGTCGGCGTACGTCGTCATTTCGACTCCTTCAGGAGGCGGTCGAGCTCAGCGGGCGTCAGGTTGTCGAGATATTCGCGACCGGACTTGCGGGCATCGGCCTCGACGGGTTGGTTGTAGTACTCGTCGTAGGTGGCGCCGTTGTCGGTGCTCTTGTAGTCGTCGAAGTTCTCCTCCCACGACTCGGCCTGCTTCTCGGTGATGCCGTCCTCCTCGTGCATGTCGAAGGGGTCGTCCTCCCACCAGAACTGGAAGTCGTTGTTGTCGTCGATGGCCTCGTACTGCCGGGCATGGCGCATCTCGTGAGCCACGGTGTGCAGGATGTCGGGATTGTCCACGTTGCCCGGATTGAGGTGCACGGTGTGGTCGTCCTCGCTCCAGTAGCCGTTGGTGCTGCCCTGCGCGTCCCAGACGATGTCCTCGACATCGACGCCGTACTCCTCGGCGAGCTCCTCGATCTTCTGGTCGATGATCGCCTTGCGTTCGGCCTCGGTGAGCTGGGCCCACCGCTCGGTGGTCTCGGGAGAGGCCATCCCGCGCTGATCGCGGGTCTGGTCGAGGTCCGCGTCGGTGCCGTCGGGGATACCGTCGGTGAGGATCTGGTCGACGCCGGCCGCCTTGGCGAGGGCGTCGGAGATGTCGTCGGCGATCTCCTGGGCGGTGGTGTTGCGGCTGTTGCCCCACTCTTCGGCCTCGTAGCGGTTGTGGAAGGTGGGTGGGGTGGCGGTGCTGGTGACCGTGCCGTCGTCGGCGACGGTGAACTCCTGGGTCTTGGCGCGGTCCAGGATGCCTTGGACGAGGCGCTCGATGGCTTCGACCTGGGTCTCGGCGGAGTAGAGGGCCTTCTGCATACCCTGTTTGCCGGTGATGTGGGTGCTGAGGTTCTTGACCAGGGAGTCGCGGTGACCGCGGGCCGCGTCGGCGGCGACACCGGTCCAGGACTTGGCCACGCCGTTGGCCTCGAGCTCGTCGCGGCTGGTCTCCAGGTTTCGGAGGTCGGCCTTGAGACCGTCGCCGGCGTCACCCAACGGTGCTGCCTTCCAGGTCTTCACCTGGCCGAACGTGATCGCCATCAGTTCGGGCCCATGACCTTTCCGCCCTTCTCGCCGGAGGCCTTGTCAGCGGCCTCGAACTCGTCGAGAGCCTTCTGCATCTCCGCGGCGAGCTTCTGGGAGCTGTCGGCCGCGGCCTTCGTCTCGTCGGTCCAGCGGGTGCCGAGATCGGACAGGTAGCCGACCGACTCCGCCCCGGGGACCGCAGCGCCCGCCTTGGTCAGGTAACCGGCGGAATCGGCTTTGCGTACGGCGCTCTCGGCGTCCGTGGCGATGCCGATGGATGTCTTCATGTCCTTGGGGACGACATGAATTTCGCTCATGGTCTGCTGGTCCTCCTGGGCCCGAACGGGAGACGGCTAGGGCGTGTCTTCACAACAGACACGCCCTAGCCCGGAGACCCTAACGGAAACTCGGGTCCAGCGTCTTCGTAAAAAGAGCACCGCCGTCGATGTCCCGGAGGGTAACGGTGAGCTGCTGCGTACGTCCGTCGATCTCGACCTCGCCGAAGAACTGGAAGCCGTCGGCGGGTGAGGTGTTGGCGGCCGGGGGAGCGGCCACGAACTCGGCGGCCGGACCGAAGGTCGAGTCGAGCTTGTTGGGGCCGAAGGCGCCGGCGTTGAGCGGGCCGGAGACGAACTCCCAGAACGGGTCGAAGTCCTGGTAGGCGGCGCGGTTCGGGTCGTAGGAGTGAGCCGCCGTGTAGTGGACGTCGGCGGTCAGCCAGACGTGGTTGCGGATGCCGAGGCGCTTGAGCCCGGTGAGCACCTTGGCGATGTCGAGCTCGCGGCCGAGCGGGGCGCCGGCGTCGCCCTGGGAGATGCCCTCCTGCAGGGTGCCGTCGGGGACGACCAGGCCGATCGGCAGGTCGGCCGCGATGACCTTCCAGGTGGCGCGGGAGGCGGCCAGCTCGCGCAGCAGCCACCTCGTCTGACGCTCACCGAGCACGCCGCCGTCGGCGCTCGTCTCGGCGTCGGTCGTGTTGGCGTCCTTGTGGGTGCGCATGTCGAGGACGAACAGGTCCATGAGCGGGCCGTAGGAGAGCTTGCGGTAGATCCGGCCGTCGGGGTCGGGGGAGGCGTCGCCGACCGGGATGTACTCGTGGAAGGCCTGCTTCGCGCGGGCCGCGAGGACATCCACGCGGCGCTCGGTGTAGCGGCCGTCGTCGGGGAGGATCTCGCCCGGGTACCAGTTGTTGGTGACCTCGTGATCGTCCCACTGCGCCACGATCGGCGTCTGGGCGAGGAACGCGCGCCAGTTGTCGGCGAGCAGGTTGTAGGCGAACTGCCCGCGGAACTCGGTCAGTGTCTCGGCGACCTTGTGCTTCTCGTCGGTGACGATGTTGTTCCAGACCCGTCCGTCGGGGAGGGTCACGGTCGAGGTGAGCGGGCCGTCGGCGTAGACGTTGTCGCCGGAGCTCAGGAAGAAGTCGGCCTCGCGCGCCGCCATCGCGGGTGCGATCCGGAAGCCGCCGAAGTCGGGGTTGGCACCCCAGCCCTGGCCGGCGATGTCACCGGACCACAGGAACCGGATGTCCTGGCGCTTGCTCGGCGCCGTACGGAGACGGCCCAGCTCCCAGGCGCTGCCGCGGCGCGGGTCGTCGGGGTCGACGGCACGGACCCGGTAGAAGTAGTCGCATCCCGCCTCGAGACCGTCGACCTTCAGCTCACCGGTGAAGTCGCTCCTCGCGGTCACCACGGGCCCGCTGACCGGGCGGGCCCGGCGGAAGGACTCGTCGGCCGAGATCTCGGCGACCAGGCGCGAGGTCTTGTCCGCGCGGCTCCACAGGACCCCGCCCCGGGCGCCGACGTCGCCGGACTGGACGCCGTGGGTGAGGCTCGGACGGTTGCTCCGTACGAAATGGGCAGGGCCGAAGGCGGGGGCTGCGTGGGCGGTGGTTGCGGTCGTGGGGATGACGAGTCCGGCACCGGCGGCGGCACCGAGGCCGAGGACGGAGCGGCGGTTGAGTGGGGTCATGGACCAAACCTGCCGATCCCGGCGGAACGACCGGTGAGTTCCGCGGGTCCTGTCAGTGAACACGTACGCGATGGATGCCGGCTCCGGATGAAACAGAAACTTCTTTTCACCCGGGTGTCGAGATCGCCCGGCGGGCTCCGAGAGAGGGGTGAAGGCCGGATACGCCGGCCACACCCTGAGGAGCGACAACATGAACGACGAGTACGCCATGCCCGCACTGCCTGCACCGAGCTCCGGCATCCGCGTCCTGGACCGGCTCATCGGCACCTGGAAGGTGACCGGAGGGGCGGAGGGTGAGGTCACCTACCGCTGGATGGAAGGCGGCTACTTCCTGCTGCAGGACGTACGTCTGGAGCAGTTCGGCCAGGTCACGACGGGGATCGAGGTGATCGGCAACCTGCGCCCGTTCGGCGAGGAGCCGAGCGCCGACGTGCACTCGCGCTACTACGACAACACCGGCGCCACTCTCGACTACGTCTACGAGCTCGACGGCGACACCCTCACCATCTGGGGCGGAGAGAAGGGATCGCCGGTGAAGTTCGTCGGCACTTTCGACGAGACCGGTGACGTGATGTCCGGCGAGTGGGACTACGCCGGACAGGGCGGCTACGAGTCGACGATGACCCGGGCCTGATCCGCGCGCCGCAGTAGGTAGTCGCGTTCGGCCTCATTGGCGGTCAGGTTCGCAGCCGCCCGGAACTGGGCGGCTGCGGACGGATCGCGCTGCTGGTCCAGCAGGTGTGCCCGCACCGCCAGGACCCGCTGCGCGGTCAGTGGATCGTCGGCGAGGCCGTGCTCGGTGTCGAGCTCGTCCAGCAGTTGCAGGCCGACCACCGGGCCGAACGCGTGAGCCGCCGCGACCACCCGGCCCAGGCGGACCGGTGCGGTGGGCAGCGTACGTTCCAGCAGCAGGTAGAGGCCGAGGATCTCTCGCCAGTCGGTGTCCGCGGCGGACTCTGCGTGGGCATGGACGCCGGCGATCGCCGCCTGGATCAGGAAGGGCCCGGAATCGCTCCGGCCCCACACCTCCTCCAGCACGGCCAGCCCCTCCTCGATCAGCGCGCGATCCCAGCGGGAGCGATCCTGCTCGGCCAGCGGCACCAGGCCGAGATCCGGGTCGGTGCGCGCCGGCCGCCGCGCCTCGGTGAGCAGCATCAGCGCCAGCAGACCGGCGACCTCGGGCTCGCCGGGAGCGATCCGGGCGAGCATCCGGGTCAGCCGGATCGACTCGTGTGCCAGGTTGATCCGGCCCAGCTCGGAGCCGGCAGTGGCGGTGTAGCCCTCGTTGAAGACGAGGTAGAGCACGTCGAGTACGGCCCCTATCCGATCGGCGCGCTCGGCCTCCCCAGTCGGTGTGAACCGGGCGCCGGCCTTCCACAGCGTCTGCTTCGCCCGGCTGATCCGGGTGCCCATGGTGTTCTCCGGAACGCCGTACGCATGGGCGATCTCGGTCGTCGTCAGACCGCCCACGGCGCGCAGCGTGAGCGCCACCTGTCCGGTCCGCGACAGCGCCGGATGACAGCACAGCAGCAACAGCGTCAGGCTGTCGTCGGTCTCCGCTGCCGGGCCGGCCGGCGTGACCACCTCGGCGATCCCCACCTGGAGCTCGCGGCGACGGGCCGCCTGCTCGGAGCGGAGCAGGTCCACCATCCGCCGGTAGCCGATCCTGGTCAGCCACGAGCGCGGGTTCTCCGGAACGCCGTCGCGCGCCCACTGGGTGCTGGCGTCCAGCAGAGCCTCCTGGACCGCGTCCTCGGCCGCCTCGAACCGGCCGAAGCGGCGGACCAGGGCGCTCAGGACGTACGGCGCCTCGGTCCGCAGGAGATCCTCGAGCGCCGCCGGTTCGGTCATGCCGACAGAGCCTAGTTACGGGGACTAGTTTCGGGGTATGAAGTATCTGATGCTGGGTTACACGCCCGCCGACGCGTGGGACCCCTCCGAGACGGCCTCCGAGGAGGCGCTCGAGGCGTTCGCGGAGTACCAGAGGTTCGAGCAGGAGCTGGTGGCCAGTGGCGAGCTGGTCAGCACGGAAGGTCTGGGGCACCCGGCGGTGTCGGTCACGGTGCGGCCGGGCGATAACGGGCCGGTCGCGACTGACGGCCCGTTCGCCGAGCTGAAGGAAGTTCTGGCCAGCTTCGCGATCATCGACGTGGCCAGCCAGGAGCGCGCCATCGACATCGTGTCGCGGATCGTCGCGGTCCTCGGGGAGCCGATCGAGATCCGGCCGGTGATGGGAGACGACTTCGCGCAGGTGTGACCCGAGGGGGATGCGGGTGGCAGTATCTGCGGTGATGTCGGCAAGAAGGAACACCTACGCCGCTGTGCTGCTGCTCCTGGTGGCGCCGGTGCTGTTCGGCTGCGCCACCGAGCCCCCGGCCGAGGCGGAGTCCGCCTCGCCGTCGACGTCCGCGAGCACGGAGCCCCAGACCTCGGCGAGCGCGCCACCACGCGCGCCCGAGTCCCTCGAGATCCCGACCGTTCCGCCCGCCGAGGACCGCGGGATCGTCGAGGGTGGTGACCTCAGCTGGCCGCAGTGCCCCGAGGGGATGGGCATCAAGGAGCGTCGGACGCTGGGGCTGCCGATGCCGCTCGACTCGGCGGAGTACGTGGTCATCGGGCTCACCAACGGCCCGGCGTTCACCCCCAACCCGTGCCTGGCCTCGCAGGTCGAGTGGGCCAAGACGAACAAGCTGATGATCTCGGCCTATGCGGTCGTCTCCTACCCCACCGCGGCCGATCTCCGCGAGCACGGCGAGGACGGCCCCGGCGATCCGGACACGAAGATCGGCCGGCTGACCAACGTCGGCTACCAGCAGGCGCGGTGGAACCTCGAGACGATGAAGCGCGCGGGCCTCGAGTCGCCCTCGGTCTGGATGGACGTCGAGCCGGTCCCCGACTGGGAGTGGTCCGACGACGTCGAGGCCAACCAGGCGGTGGTCCAGGGCGCCCTGGCCGGCTACCAGGAAGCCGGGAAGCGGGCCGGGGTCTACTCGATCGAGGGCCTGTGGACGCCGATCGTCGGCGATCTGCAGCTGCAGCTGCCCGAGTGGCGCCCCGCGGGCGAGGCATCGCGGGCCGCGGCTCTGGAGCGGTGCGGTGGCGAGTGGATGTTCCAGGGCGGTGCGGCGGTGATGGTGCAGTGGCTCGAGAACGGTCGCGACCGCAACGTGACCTGCCCGGGCGAGTCGGTGCAGCTGCCGCTTTGGTTCCATCAGTACTGAGCGTGGGAGGATGACCCTCATCATGAGTGCTGCCCCGAAGCCCGGCTCCACGCCCCCGGCGATCATCCGCAACTTCTGCATCATCGCCCACATCGACCACGGCAAGTCGACGTTGGCCGACCGGATGCTGCAGCTGACCGGTGTGGTCGACGAGCGTGCCGCGCGGGCGCAGTACCTCGACCGGATGGACATCGAGCGCGAGCGCGGGATCACGATCAAGTCCCAGGCCGTGCGGATGCCGTGGACGGTCACCGAGGGCCAGGAGAACGCGGTCGAGGGCGAGACGTACGTCCTCAACATGATCGACACCCCCGGCCACGTCGACTTCACCTACGAGGTGTCCCGGTCGCTGCAGGCGTGCGAGGCGGCGATCCTGCTCGTCGACGCGGCGCAGGGCATCGAGGCGCAGACCCTGGCCAACCTCTACCTGGCGATGGGTGCCGACCTGCACATCATCCCGGTGCTCAACAAGATCGACCTGCCCTCCGCCAACCCGGAGAAGTACGCCCTGGAGCTGGCCAACCTCGTCGGCTGTGAGCCCGAGGACGTACTCCAGGTCTCGGCGAAGACCGGGCTGGGCGTCGAGGGGCTGCTCAACGAGATCGTGGCCCAGACCCCGGCTCCCGTCGGCGACCCGGACGCCCCCGCGCGGGCGCTGATCTTCGACTCCGTCTACGACACCTACCGCGGCGTGGTGACGTACGTCCGGGTCTTCGACGGCAAGCTGACCCACCGCGACAAGATCAAGATGATGTCGACCGGCGCGGTCCACGAGATGCTCGAGCTCGGAGTGATCAGCCCGGAGCCGGTCAAGGCCGACCACATCGGCGTCGGCGAGACCGGATACCTGATCACCGGCGTGAAGGACGTGCGCCAGTCGCGCGTGGGTGACACGGTCACCGGCAACAACCGTCCGGCCAAGGAGATGCTCGGCGGCTACTCCCACCCCAACCCGATGGTCTTCGCCGGGCTCTACCCGATCGACGGCGACCAGTACCCGGTGCTGCGTGAGGCGCTCGACAAGCTGCAGCTCAACGATGCGGCCCTGACGTACGAGCCGGAGACCTCGGGCGCGCTCGGCTTCGGCTTCCGCGTCGGGTTCCTCGGCCTGCTGCACATGGAGATCACCCGTGACCGCCTCGAGCGCGAGTTCAACCTCGACCTCATCTCGACGGCTCCCAACGTGGTCTACGACGTGATCATGGAGGACGGCACCGAGCACATCGTCACCAACCCCTCGGAGTTCCCCGAGGGCAAGATCCGCGAGGTGCGCGAGCCGGTCGTCAACGCGACCATCCTCTCGCCGTCCGACTACATCGGCACGATCATGGAGCTGTGCCAGAAGAAGCGCGGCACCCTCGGCGGCATGGACTACCTCTCCGAGGACCGCGTCGAGATGCGCTACGTCCTGCCCATGGGCGAGATCGCCTTCGACTTCTTCGACCAGCTCAAGTCCTCGACCAAGGGGTACGCCTCGCTGAACTACGAGTTCAGCGGCGATCAGGCCGCCGACCTGGTCAAGGTCGACATCCTGCTCCAGGGCGAGCCCGTCGACGCGTTCTCCGCGATCGTCCACCGCGACGCCGCCTACGGCTACGGCGTGATGATGGCCGGCAAGCTCAAGGAGCTCATCCCGCGCCAGCAGTTCGAGGTGCCCATCCAGGCCGCCATCGGCGCTCGCGTCATCGCGCGCGAGACCATCCGCGCCATCCGCAAGGACGTCCTCGCCAAGTGCTACGGCGGCGACATCTCGCGTAAGCGCAAGCTGCTCGAGAAGCAGAAGGAGGGCAAGAAGCGGATGAAGATGGTCGGCCGCGTCGAGGTCCCCCAGGAGGCCTTCGTCGCCGCTCTCTCCACCACCCAGCCTTCTACGGACAAGACCGCCGGGAAGAAGTGAAGCCCCGCTGGTCGAGCCGCTCGCCTCGCTGGTCGAGCCGCTTGCCCCCGCTGGTCGAGCCGCCGGAGCCGCTAGGCGGAGGCGTGTCGAGACCAACACAGTCGCTTCTGAGCGAAACCTCGCTTAGCGACTGTGCTTCGTTCCTGGGGTTCGCCGCCGACCCTTGCTTTGAGGGTTTCTCGATCGTGCGCCGCGTCAAGGACGCCCTGCGGGCGCCGGCTGCGCCGGCCGCTTCGCGGTCCTTGACCCGGCACCCGATCGAGAAAGATTTCGCCTATATCGGGGCGGCGGCGAAAGAGTGGCGCGGAGTTCACGTGCCTTGTTCGCTGACTGCATAACTGTCATCTGACCAGCACAAATAGGTCGCACAATACTGGTCGATCGCATATAATAACGGATATGTACGAGACCACCGACCACCTCCTCGACGGGCCACCTCCCGGTGCGTCCGAGGGCGAGCTAGTGGACTGGATCAGTCGTCTCGAAGCAGTGAAGTGCACCGCCGAGGCGGTTCAGGCACAGGCAGCGGTACGTCTGGAGGAAGCTGTCCGGGCACGCCAATCAGCGGCCGGGGTTCCTGCCCGGAAGCTTGGTGAAGGGGTGGCCTCCCAGGTCGCGTTGGCGCGGCGGGTCTCACCCGAGAAGGGCGCCAAGCTGCTCGGGCTCGCCAAGATCCTGATCACCGAGATGCCCCACACCTTCGCGCTCATGAAAGCAGGACTGTTCTCCCAGTGGCAGGCCACGATCCTGGCCCGTGAGACCGCCTGTCTCTCAGTGGAGGACCGCAGGGTCATCGACTACGAGCTCTGCGCCACCGGTCCAGACGGGGAACCCGCTCGAGCGGTGTCAATGGGACTGCGGCAGCTCGAGAACGCTGCGAAGAAGCTCGCGATCACCCTCGACCAGGCATCCGTGGTCGCCCGCGCTGCGAACGCGAAGCAAGACCGCCGCGTCAGCCTGCGGCCGGCACCGGACACGATGACCTGGCTCGGCGCCCTGCTGCCGGTCAAGGACGGCGTCGCCGTCTTCGCGGCACTGGACCAGGCTGCCAAGGCTGCCCATGCAGCGGGCGATGAGCGGACTCGTGGTCAGGTCATGGCCGACACGCTCCTCGACCGAGTCACCGGCCGCGCTGAGGGTGCCAAGCCTCGGATCGAGGTCAAGATCGTGATGACCGCCGACTCCCTCACCAACGACGCCGACCAGCCGGCCATGGTCGAGGGCTACGGACCCGTCCCGGCCGCGTGGGCCCGGGAGGCGCTCACTGATGCGGAGGTCTTCGTCCGGCGGTTGTTCACCGACCCGGCCGGGCAGTTGGTCGCGATGGAGTCCCGTTCACGGAAGGCGCCCGACGGGCTGGGGGAGTTCGTCACCACGCGTGACGGCGGGATCTGCCGGACAAACGGCTGTGATGCCCCGATCCGCAACATCGACCACGTCGAGCGTCATGCCGACGGCGGCGAGACCCGCGCCGAGAACCTCCAAGGGCTGTGCGAAAGGTGCAATCAGGCCAAGGAAGCCCTCGGCTGGCAAGCCCGACCCGGATCCGACGGCAGCATCATCACCACCACACCCACCGGGCACACCTACGTCAGCCCACCACCAGACACCTGGTCACCGGATCCACCATCCCTGTCGCCGGCGGAGCTCAGGCTGCGCGACGTACTCCTCACTCACACGCTCGCGGCCTGAGCCGCGACGCCCTACGCTCGATGGTGGACAGCCTTTCCCGGGGGCGGCGAGACGGGAGGGGACGCGGATGCGATCCGAGGACGAGCGACCGGCCAGCCGTGGCTGGGTGTGGTGGTACGGATTGTTCCTCGGGTGCCTGCTGCTCGCAGCCGGAGCGGCCGAGACCGTTCGGGTCGTACGCAACGGCGACGGCGGGCTGCTGTTCTGGTTCGGCACGCTCGTCGGTGGCGGGGTGCTGGTCTTGGCCGGGACGCTGCTGCTGCCCCGACAGCCGAGGCGAGGGTTCGTCCTCACGGCGATCGGGTGTGCCGCCGGGCTGCTCCCCACATCGTGGACGGTGATCGTGCCTGTGATGCTCGTGGTGCTGATCATCGCGAGCGGCAGGCGAGCGGCGGCGGAGAAGAGTCCGGTCAGGAGCGGATGAGCTCGACGCTGTCGAGGACGACATCGAGGTCGTCGAGCCGCTGGCCGAGGTCGTCCGGGGTCTCCCAGAACAGGCTGATGCCGTTCGCCTGTACGTTGACGCAGTCGGCCGGCATGCCGTCGGAGTAGGTCCACCAGGTGAGCCGCTCGCCCTCCAGGTCGCCGAAGGCGTCGATTGGGGCGTCATAGGTGACGTCTCTGACCTCGTCGTCTCCGCCCATGCCCTCGAACTGCTTCAGCTCGTCGACGTGGTCGGCGAGCGATTCCGTCTCGCCGACCTGGACGCTGAGGAAGCGGTCCTCGGGGTCACGCCAGGTGCACCGGCCGCTGGGGGTCTGCTCGGTCGGGCCGGTCGACTCGGAGGCGAACCCGTCCGGCACGGCCAGCCTCAAGGTGACCGGCTTCCCGCCGACCACCGCCGGGCACTCGCCGGCCGTGAAACCCTTCGGCGTCGAGGTCGTGGCGGCCGAGAACGGCGTCGGCTCGGCAGCTGTCACCGGGCCTGACCCGGCCCCGCAGGCCGAGGTGGCGGCGATCAGGACGATCGTGGGTGCAGCCCGAAGATGCATGCCCGCCAGTCCATCACACGGCCGGTGGGTGGCTGCGCAAGAACGGTCGGGTCGACCGTGCCTCGCCGGTGGTTGAGTGAGCCGCATGCGTACAGAACAGATTCGGTTTCCGGAGGGATACGGCACGCCGAGCGAGCTGCTGGCGTGGGAGGACGTACGTCCGCGGCTGGTCGAGGCCAAGCAGTTCTGGTTCGCGTTCGAGAGGCCGGGGCGGAGTCCGCACGTGACGCCGCTGGACGGGATCTGGTTCGAGGACGAGCTGGTCTACGGAGGCAGCCCGGAGACGTTGCACCGGCGGCTCGCGGCCAAGCATCCGAAGGTGACGGTGAACCTGCCGGACCCGTGGAAGCTGGTCGTCATCGAGGGCGAGGTGCGGGAGACGAGGTTCGCGCCGGAGGTCGCCGAGCAGATCGCTGGGCTGCTGAACGCGAAGTACCCCGAGTACGGCGAGAACGTCTTCGAGGCCAAGCACTACGTCGAAGGCGCGCCGGTGGTGCATCCACGGCGGATCCGGGCCTGGACCTCGTTCCCCAAGGACGCGACCGCCTTCGTCTTCGCCTGACTTCCCGCTGGTCCGCGCTAGTCTCGCGGGGATGCACTTCACCGACTACGACACCCGGGTGGCGGCGTACGCCGTCATCGTCGACGATGCCGGGCGGATCCTCTTGAGCTGGTTCAACGGCAACCACCGCAACGATCCGGGCTGGACGCTGCCGGGCGGTGGCGTCGACTACGGCGAGCAGATGCCCGCCGCAGTCGTGCGCGAGGTGAAGGAGGAGACCGGCTACGACGTCGAGGTCGGGGCTCCGCTGACAACCGACGTGTTCGTCGTGCCGTTCGACCCGGGGCGCCGGCCCTACCAGTCGACCCGCGTGGTCTTCGAGGCGCGGATCGTCGGGGGCGAGCTGGGCACGCTGGAGGTCGACGGGACCACCGACTTCGCCGCGTGGGTCGAGCTGGACGACCCCGCGATCGGAGCCGACTCCACCAGCCCCATCGTCCGGATGGGGATCGAGGCGCTGAAGGTGGCTCAGTCGACCCAGTAGTTGTCGTGGAGCCTGTAGAACTCGGCCATCTCGTCCGGACCGAGCTCGGTGCCCTCGGCGAGCTCGCGCAGCCCCTCGAAGTAGCCCTCCCGTGGCGCGCCCGGGGTGAAGTGGAGCAGCATCGAGGCGGGCTCGTCGGTGGTGTTGCGGAAGCCGTGCAGGCCGCCGACCGGCACATGCACGAAGTCGCCGGCGCCGGCCGGGATCCACTCCTCGCCGTTGTAGATCCGCACGGTCCCGGTGAGCACGTAGAACGACTCGGCCACGGCACGGTGGAAGTGCGGCCCCGGGCCGGTCTCGTTGGGACCGAAGTGCCAGCGGTAGAGCCCGTAGTCGCCCGCGGTCGTCGCGCCGGTGGCGAGATAGTCGACCTTCACGCCGTTGGGATACTCGAGGTCGGGCGGGGTCTTGTCGGGACGGTGGAACGCCGAGATCTCACCGGCCTCGCCGTCGTAGCGCTCGGGCGGGTAGGGAACGCCTTTGGTCCCCATCGACTCTGGAAGTGACATGGGCTCAACCTGCCCGATCCGTCCGGGGTTGGGAAGCACATTAGAAATTGCGCCAGTAGGGTTGCGGCCGTGACGCTCGTCCCGGACTCCTTCCTGGCGCTCGCGGCCAACGGACCGTCCTGGGCCGCGTGGCTCGACGATCTCCCGGGTCTGCTCCGCGACCTGGTCGAGGAGTGGTCGCTGAGCATCGACGGTCCGACCACCCACGGCAGCTGCGCGGTCGTGCTCCCGGTCCGCACCGCCGACGGCGAGGCCGCCGTGCTGAAGGTCGGCTGGCCGCACTGGGAGGCCGAGCACGAGGCGCTCGCGCTGCAGGTGTGGGGCGGTCGAGGTGCCGTACGCCTGCTTCGGGCCGATCCGAAGCGGTTCGCGCTGCTGCTCGAACGGCTGCATCCGTCGGACCTCACGGAGATGTGGGACGTGCAGGCGTGCGAGATCGTGGGCGGGTTCTACCGGCGCCTGCATGTGCCGGCTCCGCCGCAGCTGCGTACGTTGTCGCAGCAGGCCGCGCGCTGGGCGAACGAGCTGGGGGAGAAGACCCGGCGGCTTCCGGTCCCGCCGCGGATGGTCGAGCAGGCCCGGGCGATCGCCCGCGACTTCGCCGGGGACGAGGGCACCGACGGGACGCTGATCCACACGGACCTTCACTACGAGAACGTGCTGAGCGGCGATCGTGAGGAGTGGCTCGTGATCGACCCCAAGCCCCTCTCCGGCGACCCGCACTACGAGCTCGCGCCGATGCTCTGGAACCGTTTCGACGAGTACGCGGGGCGGATCCGCGACGGTGTCCGTGACCGGTTCTTCGCCCTCGTCGACGCCGCCGAGCTCGACGAGGACCGTGCCCGTGCGTGGGTGGTGCTGCGCTTGATGGTCAACGTCAAGGACGAGGTCGAGGACAACGCGGCGCCGGACAAGGCTGGACCTGATAAAGAGTGGATCACCGCGATGATCTCGCTCGTCAAGGCCGTGCAGGACTGAGACCGTCAGTCGGCGGGCCAGGCCTTGCTCGGGACCGGGTCGACACCGCCAATTCGGCGCCCGTCGGCGTCAAAGACCGCGAACCCGACGGTGTCCTGCGACTTCTTCACTCCCGCGGCGCTGATCCAGGCCGCCGCGATGCCGCTGTTGATGGTCCCGTCGACGTATCCGCCGCCGATGAAGAACTTCACCGAAGCCGCCTCATCGGGCACCGGCAACATGAAGCTGATCCAGTTGGTGGTCCAGGAACTGCTGAAGTGTTCCCACCGGCCCATGTCGGGGAAAGGTTTGATGCGATCTGCTGAGCCCACGACGTCCTCGGTCCTTGGCTGGCCGGAGTCGGTCGTGTAGGCCCCGCAGTGCACCAGATAGCCGTCGGTCAGGAACATCGTGCGCAGGATGTCGTCGTGCTCGGGTCCGAAGTCGGTGCGCCGCTCGGCAAAGATCGGGTATAGACGGTCGGGGTCGATCGAGTTCGGCATCTCGGGGTTCGTGCCGGCAGTGGTCGCGGCGTCCTGTTGCGCCCCCGGGAGGCACTTCTTCTTCATCATCGTCAGCTCGGCGTCGGTGACGTTGGTCGGCTTCCCGCTCCAGGTCAGCACCTGGTCGGGGGGTCGAGGGCCGGAGCTCTGGTCGGCCGGGCTCACGTCGACGGCCAGCGGCCCGCGCCCGCTGACGGCGAGGACGAGCCCGGTCGCCACGAGACACACGGCGGCGGTGGTGGCGATCAGCAGTGACGTACGCCGCCGGCGGAGCCGGTCGCCACGCACCCGGATCTGGGCGAGCGAGCGGTCGAGGGTGAGGTCGCTGCTGGTGCGCAGCTCGTCTTCGAGATCGAGGCTCATGAGTGAGCTCCTTCGGTGGCGAGGTCGGTCCGCAACGTGGCGAGCGCCTGGTGCAGGTGGGCCGAGACGGTTCCGGGCGAGATGCCGAGGGCGACCGACGTGGTCGCTGTGTCGAGATCGAGGATGTAGCGCAGCGCCACCACCTCACGCTGGCGCTTGGGCAGGCGGCGCACGGCGGCGATGAGGTCACGGCGCCCGTCGAGGTCGGGTTGGTCGCTGCGTACGTCCTGGGGTGGACCGACCTCACGGTGGCGCTTCCGCCACCAGGAGATGTCGGCGTTGACCGCGGTCCGCACCACCCAGGCAGCAGGTGATCGGGCGTTGCGTACGGTGCGCCACCGCGCCCAGGCGCGGGCGAAGGCTTCGGCCACCGCGTCCTCGGCGCGCGCCGGATCGACCCCGCTCGCGACGGTGGCTCGCAGGCAGCGGTCTTTGTGGGAGGCGTAGAACGCACCGAACTCGTCGAAGCTCACAGCCTCTTGACGCATCAGACCTCGGATCCCTTTAGATGGCCATCGAGATTCTCGCTGGAAACCCGTTCGACCGTATGCGTGTGCCACGGGAGAATCGCGCTGTGCCCATCGTGCGAAGCGTCAACAGTGGCGGATCGGGACGGTGCTGCTGCAGATCTGCAGCGTGCATACGCCCTGCAGGCCCTATCTCCGCGTCCTCGAGGAGGGGCAGCTGCAGGTCGGCGACGAGATCGTCGTCGTCCACCGCCCCGACCACGACATCACCGTCTCGACCCTGTTCCGGGCCCTCAAAGCCGCGGGCGGCGGCGGAGAAGTACGCTGCCACCAACTGACTCTCCAATAACTGTTTGACGGTTGTGCTGCGGAGTCGCCAGACTCACTCCCAAACAACTCTTGGGAGGTTCGATTGGACGAGGAGATCTCGCGGCTGCGGGCAGCCGGGCACCCGCTGCGGCTCCGGATGCTGTCACTGCTGACGGGTGCGGAGCTGTCGGCTGCGGAGGTCGCGCGCGAGCTCGACCTGACGCATGCCAACGCCTCCTACCATCTCCGGCTGCTCGAGAGCGCCGGGCTGATCGAGGTCGCGAGCGAGGAGCGGATCCGCGGTGGGGTCGCGAAGCGGTATCGGTACGTCTGGCGCCGCGACGCCGCCCAGGGGCCGCCGTCCAGGGAGGACGACGAGGTCCACACCCGCGCGATCGCCGAGGAGCTCGTACGCCGCCGCCGCTTGCGCGCCGAGGGACCGGCCATCGTCTCGGACGCGGAGATGTGGGTCGACCCCGATGTCTGGCAGCGGGTCCACGACCTCGTCCGGGAGGCGAGCGGTCTGCTCCACGACAACGCTCGTCCGCCGCGTACGGAGGGCACGATCCACGTGAACCTGACCGCTTCCGCGTTCGTGATGGGTGAAGGGGAGTGAGCATCAAGGAGAGTCTCTTCGTCCTCAAGGACCGCGACTTCGGGTGGTTCTTCGCCTCACGGTTCGTGAACATGGCCGGCACCTCGATGTCGCACATCGCGCTGGCCTTCGCGGTGCTCGAGGTCACCGACTCGGCGTCAGCGCTGGGTGCCGTCGTGGCGGCACACACCATCCCGATGGTCATCTTCCTGCTGGTCGGAGGCGTGATCGCCGACCGCTTCCCGCGGCGGCTGGTCCTACAGATCTCGAACCTGTCCTCGGCGCTCACCCAGGCTGTGGCCGCCGGGCTGATCATCTCCGGCAACGCCGAGATCTGGATGCTGATCGTCCTCGAAGCGGTCAACGGCACCATGTCGGCGATGGCGTACCCGGCGATGCAGGGCATGGTGCCGCAGCTGGTCGCGAAGAAGGATCTACAGCCGGCCAACCTGCTGCTGTCGATGTCGCGAGGCTCGCTGACGATCCTCGGGCCGTCGGCCGCGGCCGTCCTGGTCGTCGGGGTCGGCGCCGGCTGGGCGCTGGCGATCGACGCGCTGGCCTGGCTCCTCGCCGCCATCTTCCTGCTCCCGGTGCGGATCCCGCGCCGCGCCAGGACGGGCCCGAAGACGTCGGCCATCGCAGAGCTGGTCGAGGGATGGACGTACGTCCGTTCCACCACCTGGCTGTGGGTCGTCGTGCTCGCCTTCATGGTCATCAACACGATGTGGGCAGGCGGGATGCAGGTGCTGGGGCCGGCGTACGCCAAGTCCACTTCGCTGGGGGTCCAGGGCTGGGGGCTGGGCAACTCGGCCCAGGCGATCGGGATTCTTGTCATGACATTCGTGCTGATGCGGCTGACCCTCCGGTATCCGCTGCGTGCCGGGATGCTTGGCGTCACGCTGATGGGGCTGCCGTTCATCGCGCTCGGACTGTGGCCGGAGACCGTGCCTTTCGTCATCGCGATGGCTGTCGCCGGCGCCGGGATCGAGATCTTCGGGCTCGGCTGGAATCTCGCGATGATGGAGAACGTGCCCGAGGAGATGCAGTCACGGGCGTGGTCGTACGACATGCTCGGGTCGTATATCGCGATGCCGATCGGACAGCTGATGTACGGGCCGCTGGGGGAGTCTTTGGGGGCGCGACCGGTGTTCCTGGTGAGCGGTGTGCTCTGTGTATTGACCTGTCTTGCCACGGTTGCGGTGCCTTCCGTGGTTAGGCTGCAACGCGTCGAGCAACCTGCCAGCGAAGGAACGCCCGTATGAGCCTGAACATCTCCGTCATCGACTCGCTCTTCCAGGAACGTTTCGAGGAGAACCTGACTCCGGGGCTGGCCTATGGGGTCGTACGCGGCTCCGAGCTGGTCCACTCCGGCGCGTTCGGGGCGACGACCGAGGGCGGTCCGGCGCCGACCGCCGAGAGCGTCTTCCGGATCGCGTCGATGTCGAAGTCGTTCACGGCGGCCGCGGTGCTGCTGCTGCGCGACCGCGGGCTGGTCGACCTCGACGAGGCGATCGCGCAGTACGTGCCCGAGCTCGTCGACCAGGCGCCCTACTCCGCCGACTCGCCGGCGGTGACCCTGCGGCTGCTGCTCTCGATGTCGGCCGGGCTGCCGACCGACGACCCGTGGGGCGACCGGCAGGAGTCGCTGTCCTACGACGCCTTCGGGACGTTCCTCGACGGAGGCTTCTCGACCGGGCGCGAGCCGGGGGTCGGGTTCGAGTACTCCAACCTCGGCTATGCCCTGCTCGGGCGGGCGATCGAGAACGTGGTGGGTGGTTCGGCTCCCGAGGGGGCCAACCGGGACTTCGTCGAGCACGAGCTGCTGGCGCCGCTGGGGATGACCTCCTCTGGCTACTCGCCCGATGCGGTCCCGAATCGAGTTCCCGGGCATGTTCCTCCGCTGCATCCTGCCTGGGCGGGCGACCGGCTCGAGGGACCGCCGACGTGGGCCGTGGCGCCGCCGGTGCCGTCGGGATCGTTCGCGGCGATGGGTGGTCTGCACTCCTCGGTGGCCGATCTGGCGCGCTGGGTCGGCGGGTTCCTGGGTGCCTTCTCGGCGGGGGCTGACGGACATCCGCTGTCGAAGGCGTCGCGGCGCGAGATGCAGCAGCTGCACCGGTTCGGGGCGGTGTCGGCCTCGCTGGGGTTCTCCGGTGCCGAGGCCGGGATCGGGGCGGTCGCGGCCGGCTACGGCTACGGCCTGATGGTCGACCACGACAGCCGCCTCGGCCAGCTCGTCCACCACTCCGGCGGCTACCCCGGCTACGGCTCGCGGATGGTCTGGCACCCCGCGACCGGCCTGGGTGTGATCACGCTGTCCAACAGCACCTATGCCGGGGGCTACCCGACCGCGATGACCGCGCTGCGCTCGCTGGTCTCCGACGAGCTCGCCGGTGGTGGTCCGCACCGGTTCTCGACGGTGGTCAAGGGGCTTCGCCCGCGGCTCGACGCGGCCTTGGAGACCGCGGTCGAGCGGCTGCGTACGTTCGATCCTGCGGGTGCCGAGGTGTTCGCGCTGCCGTCCCTGTTCGCCGACAACGTCGAGCTCGACGCCCCTGATGCCGCCCGGCGCGTCCAGATCACCCAGGCGCGGGCCAAGGTCGGGCTGCCGCTGGGCGGTGCGCCCTACGGCTACTTCTCCCGGGCGATGGGTGTCGCGCTGGCCGTGGTACCTGCCGAGAGGGGCCGCTACGACATCGAGGTCATGCTCTCGCCCGAGGCCGAGCCGCGCATCCAGACCCTGCGAGTGGTGGCCGTCCCCGATGCCCACGAGGGCCTCATCGCCGCCGCCCGCGCCGCCTTGGCGGAGGACTCCCCGGTCATCGCTGCCCTCCGCGCCTTCGGTGAGCCCGAGCTGATCACCACGCCCCTGTCCGGTGATGGTTCGTCGAAGGCCGACTTCCTCGTCGTCGCCGGCGCGACCTACTGGAAGGTCGCGGTGGCCAAGAAGACCACCGTCACCGCCCTCCCCACCTCCGACCACCCCCGCCTCACCTATCTCGCCTCCGCGCTCAGGGGATAGCGCCGAATCTGCAGTTCTGGAGGCCGAGTCTGCAGTTGTGGGTGACGAGTCGACAGTCTCGTTCGTCACAGCTACAGACTCGGCACGCCAGAAGTGAGGACTCGACCTTGATGTGTTCGAACAAATGTTCGATACTCGTTGAGTGGGAGTGGTAGCGGGGATTGAGCGACACCAGAAGCTGGCTCAGATCGAGCAGCTCCGGTCGAAGGTGCGTCGGCTGGAGCAGAAGCCGGGCATGGGTGCGGAGCTGGCGACGCACGAGGCGCTCGGTGGGGTGGTGCAGCTGCGGGCGGGCGGGACGTACGCGGCCGACTCGCTGTCGCTGGCGATGCTGCTGCTGGCGGGGCCGTCGGGAGCGGGGGAGTGGACTGCCGTCGTCGGTGTCGAGGACTTCGGTGTCGAGGCCGCGGCCGAGGCCGGAGTCGACCTGGAGCGGACCATCCTGGTGCCACGGCCCCAGGACTCCTGGCTGGAGGCGACCGCGGCGCTGGTCGACGTGGTCACGCTGGTGCTGGTCCGACCGACCGGTCGGGTGACCCCGAGCGTCGCGGAGAAGATCGGTGCCCGGCTGCGCACCCGCGGCGCCGCGCTGGTCGCGCTGGGGGAGTGGCCGAGAGCAGACGTACGCCTGCGGGCGACCGAACCGCGTTGGATCGGTCTGGGCAACGGCGACGGTCATCTTCGGGCGAGAAGGATGGTGGTCGAGGCGGTGCGTGGGACGGCTCCGCCTCGGCGTACGGCGCTCTGGTTCCCGGCCGAGGACGGCGGTCTGCGCCGCGTCCTCGAACCCGTCGCTGACCTTTCTGACCTGCGGAAACAGGAGTCGGCATGACCATCCAGAAGAGCCGCACGCTGGTGGTCTGGTGTGCCGACTGGCCGGTCGCCGCGGCGCTGGGCGATGCCGGCCTGCCGCGACATCTGCCGGCCGCGGTCTTCGCGCAGAACCGGGTCCAGACCTCCAACCAGGCGGCGCGGGACTTCGGGATCAAGCGCGGGATGCGGCGCCGAGATGCCCAGTCGCGCTGCCCGGAGGTCCAGGTGCTCGCCGCCGACGAGGCCCGTGATGCGCGGGTGTTCGAGGAGGTGCTGGTGCGCCTGGAGGAGCTGCGCCCCGGTGTCATGCCGCTCCGCCCGGGGCTGGTCGCGCTGCGCTCGCCGGCACGCTTCTACGGCGGCGAGGCCGAGGCCGGCGCGGCGATCGCCGAGTGTGTGGTCGGGCTCGGGATCTGGGACGTACGGATCGGCATCGCCGATGAGCTCTTCACCGCCGAGCAGGCCGCGCGCAGCGCCGGGCTGCAGGAGACGTACGCCGTCCCGACGGACGGCGGCTCGACCGCCTTCCTGCGCGCGCTACCGGTCCATGTCCTCGAGGACGCCAACGCGGTCAGCCTGCTGCAGCGGCTCGGCCTGACCACGCTCGGCGGCCTCGCCGACCTGCCCGGCGCCGACGTCAAGGCCCGCTTCGGTGCGCAGGCCGCCTGGGTCCGCCGGGTGATCCACGGCGAGGGAGCGCGGCCGGTGACCGGGCGTACGCCACCGCCCGAGCTCGCCACCGAGGTGGCCTTCGAGCCGCCGCTCGACTCCGCCGAGGCGGTCTGCTTCTCGGCCCGGCAGGCCGCGGAGGGGTTCGTGAAGGGCCTGGCGACGCGGCAGGAGGTCTGCACCGAGGTGCGGATCGAGGTCGCGATGGAGACTGTGCCCGGCTCTTGCGGCGCCGACTCCTGCCGCACCTGGGCGCACCCGCGCTGGTTCTCCTCCGTCGACCTCATCGACCGGCTGCACTGGCAGCTGGCCGGGGTCGTTGCGGGCGGCGCGGTGACCGAGGTCCGCTTCGTCCCCGAGGTCGCCGTCTCCGAGGCGGTCCACGCCGACGGGCTCTGGGGCGGCACCAACGAGCGTGTCGACCGCGGCATCGCCCGGGTCCAGGGACTGCTCGGCCACGAGGCCGTCGTCGCCCCGGTGCTGCAGGGCGGTCGGAGCCCGAGCGACCGGCAGGCGTACGTCCCCTGGGGCGACCGCACCAGCGCCCTCCGCGACCGCGCGCTGCCGTGGCCGGGAAGCATCCCGCCGCCGGCGCCTGCCCGGGTGCTCGCCGAGCCCTGGCAGGCGGAGGTCTGCGACCAGGCCGGACGGCAGGTGGTGGTGCTCCCTCGCGGTGGCGTCTCCGGCGACCCCGTCCGCTACCGGCCCTCGGCCGGCCAACCCTGGCAGCGGGTCGCCTCCTGGGCGGGTCCGTGGCCGGTCACCGAGGCGTGGTGGGAGCCCGGCGGCGGGCGGCGGGTCGCCCGCTTCCAGCTCGTCGGGGTCGACGGCCGCGCCTGGCTGGCCACCTTCGACACCGACCACTGGCTCACCGAAGCCAGCTATGACTGACGGGGTGACCGATGGGCTGGAACAACCCCGAGATCCCGTGGAAGGAGCTGGAGCGGAGGCTGTCCGGCCGCCCTCCGAAGGACCCCTACGGTGACGCGCCGATCTCACGCCGCAAGAAGCGGCTTCCCGAGGAGGAGGTGCGCGGGCCGGAGGGCCCGGTGGTGCCGTACGCCGAGCTCCATGCCCACTCCGACTTCTCCTTCCTCGATGGAGCGAGCTCGCCGTCGGCACTGGTCGCCGAGGCGATCCGGCGGGGGCTGCACGGGATCGCGATCACCGACCACGACGGCTTCTACGGTGCGCCTGCCTTCGCCGAGGCGGCACAGAAGCTGGCCCCGACCAGCGGGGAGCAGCAGCTGCGGACCATCTACGGCGCCGAGCTGTCCCTGGGCCTGACCAAGCCGCAGAACGGGGTCGCCGACCCCGAGGGCAGCCACCTGCTGGTGCTCGCCCGGGGCGTCGAGGGCTATCGGCAGCTGGCCGGCGCGATCACCGAGGCGCAGCTGCGCGGCGACGAGAAGGGCCGGCCGGCCTACGACCTCGACGAGCTCGCCGACCGGGCTCGCAGCGGCAACTGGCTGATCCTGACCGGCTGCCGCAAGGGCACCGTACGCCAGGCTCTCACCGACACCGGCCCGATCGCCGCCGCCCGGGCGCTGAGCGATCTCACCGACCGGTTCGGTCGCGACAACGTCGTCGTCGAGCTGACCGACCGCGGTCATCCGACCGACTCCTACGACAACGACCTGCTCGCTGGCATCGCCCGTGAGGCCGGTCTGCCCACGGTCGCCACCAACAACGTCCACTACGCCACTCCCGACCGGCACCGGGTGGCCGACGCGCTCGCGGCGGTCCGCGCGCGCCGCACCTTGAACGACATCGCCGGCTGGCTCCCGGCGGGTCCGGTGGCGTACGTCAGGTCGGGGGAGGAGATGCATCAGCTCTTCCAGCGCTACCCGGGCGCGGTGGCGCGCAGTGTCGAGATCGCCGAGGAGTGCGCCTTCGACCTGCGCAAGGCCACCCCGAAGCTGCCCAAGCGCGGGATCCCCGAGGGCGAGACCGCCGCGAGCCGGCTGCGCCATCTGACCGAGGAGGGCTTCGCGGAGCGCTATGCGGAGCCGTACGCCTCCGACCCGGAGTTCGTCGAGAAGGCCCGGGAACGCGTGCTGCATGAGCTCGACGTCATCGAGCGCAAGGACTTCCCGGGCTACTTCGTGATCGTGCACGACATCGTCGAGTTCGCGCGGAGTCAGAAGATCCTCTGCCAGGGCCGAGGGTCGGCGGCCGCGTCCGCGGTCTGCTACGCGCTCGGGATCACCGCGATCGACCCGGTCTTCTACGAGCTGCCGTTCGAGCGGTTCATCTCCGAGCACCGGGAGGAGGAGCCCGACATCGACGTCGACTTCGACTCCGACAAGCGGGAGCAGGTGATCCAGTGGGTCTACGACACCTACGGTCGGCGCAACGCCGCGCAGGTGGCGAACATCGTCGGCTACCGGCCGAAGATGGCGGTCAGGGACGCGGCCAAGGCGCTGGGCCACAGCCCCGGCCAGCAGGACGCCTGGTCCAAGCACCTCGGCTACTCCCGCGTCGAGGCGCCGGACGACGTCGGCATCCCGGCTCCGGTCCTCGCGCTGGCCGAGGAGATCCACGGAGCCCCGCGCCATCTCGGCATCCACTCCGGCGGCATGGTGCTGACCGAGGAGCCGATCGGCGAGGTCGTACCCATCGAGCGTGCCCGCATGGAGAAGCGCACCGTGATCCAGTGGGACAAGGACGCCGCCGAATACATGGGGCTGGTGAAGTTCGACCTGCTCGGGCTCGGGATGCTGGCGGCGCTCGACCACATGATGCATCTGGCGCTCGAGCATCTGGGCGAGGGCTGGACCCTGGCGACCATCCCCAAGGAGGAGCCGGCGGTCTACGACATGCTCTGCCGGGCCGACTCGATCGGGGTCTTCCAGGTCGAGTCGCGCGCGCAGATCGGCACCCTGCCGCGGCTGCAGCCGCGCTGCTTCTACGACCTGGCCATCGAGATCGCGCTCATCCGGCCCGGGCCGGTGCAGGGCGGAGCGGTCCATCCCTACGTACGCCGGGCCACCGGGCGCGAGGAGGTCAGCTACGCCCACCCGCTGCTGGAGCCGGTGCTGGAGAGCACTCTCGGGGTGCCGCTGTTCCAGGAGCAGCTCATGGAGATGGGCCGGGTCCTGGGCGACTTCGACCACGACGACGCCGACCTGCTGCGCCGGGCGATGGGCTCGAAACGTGGTCTCGAGCGCATCGACTCGCTCAAGGAGCAGCTCTACCAGGGCATGCGCGCCAAGGGCATGACCGAGGAGACCGCGGAGGCGGTCTACACCCAGATCCTCTCCTTCGCGAACTTCGGCTTCGCCGAGTCCCATGCGCTGAGCTTCGCCAAGCTCGTCTACGCCTCGTCGTGGTTCAAGCTCCACTACCCGGCCGCGTTCCTGGCCGGCCTGCTCCGAGCCCAGCCGATGGGCTTCTACTCACCGCAGTCGCTGACCCAGGACGCCCGTCGCCATGGGGTGGAGGTACGCCGTCCCGACCTCCTCCGCAGCCAGGCCGCCGCAGACCTGGAGCCGACCGACGTCGAGGTGGTGACGCCTACCGGGAGGGAGGACTGCCGGCTGGATGGGGAGAAGACTCCGTGGGTACCCGGCACCCCCGACCCGACCCCGGAGCACCGGCGTGACGCCAACTTCGCGGTACGGCTGGGCCTGGACTCCGTACGCGGCATCGGCAAGGACGTGGCCGAGCGGATCGTGAAGGCCCGCGAGGAGGCGCCGTTCAAGGACTCCCTCGACCTCTCCCGTCGCGCCGGCCTGGAACGGGCTCAGCTCGAGGCGCTGGCCACCGCGGGATGTTTGGAGGTGTTCACATCGAGCCGTCGGGAGGCGCTGTGGCAGGCGGGCTGGACCGAGACCGAGGACCAGCTCGAAGGGGTACGGTTCACCGCCGAGACCCCCGCGCTGCCCGGCCTCGACCCGGTCGAGGAGACCCTCGCCGACCTGTGGGCGACCGGCGTGACCCCTGGCAGCCACCCCTTCGCCCATCTCCGGGCCGGCTTGGCCGCGGCGGGACTCCCCAAGATCAGCGACCTCCCCACCGCGGAGCCCGGCCGGCGCATCACCGTCGCCGGCCTGGTCACCCACCGTCAGCGCCCCGGGACCGCAGGCGGCGTCACCTTCATCAACCTCGAGGACGAGACCGGCATGCTCAATGTCGTCTGCTCCGCCGGCCTGTGGAAGAAGCACCGCAAGATCGCCGTCTCCACCTCCGTCATGCTCATCCGCGGCATCCTCGAGCGCAACGACGGGGTCACCAATCTGGTCGCCGACCGCCTCGCCCCGCTCGAGGAGATCCACCCCGAGGCAGCCCGGGCCATCGCCTCCCGCCACCGCTCCCGCGACTTCCACTGACCCCACCCCGCCGAATCCGCAGAAATGGCTGGCCGAAACTGTGGTTGTGGGCGACGAAAGTAGAGATTCGTCGCCCACAACCACAGACTCGGGCCCCGGAACTACAGATTCGGCAGGGGGTCAGAGGGGTGCGCGGAAGAGCTCGAAGGTGGTACGCCGTCGCTGCTCGAAGCCGAGGCCGAGGTAGACGGAGATGGCGCCGGTGTTGGTGACCGAGGCGTGCATCAGCGCGCGGGCGCCGCGGGCGTGGATGTCGGCGGTGACGGCGCGGACGAGGCGGCCGGCGAGGCCGCGGCCGCGGGCCTCGGGCGCGGTGCAGACGGCACTGATCTCGATCCACCCGCCCGGGTGCATCCGCTGGCCGGCCATCGCGACGAGGCGGCCGTCGTGGCGCAGCCCCAGATACGTACCCATCGTGTGGGTCGACTTCTCGAACGGTCCGGGCTCGGTGCGGGCGACGAGGTCGAGCATCTCGGGGACGTCGGCGGCTCCGAGCACGACCGCCTCGGGATCGGGTGCGGCGGCGACCCGCGCAGTCTCGACGAGCTGGACCCCTTCGCCACCCCCGACCATCTCCCACCCCTCGCCGCAGACGCCGTCGGCACCGGTGATCAGCGCGGTGCCGCCGGGCCCGACCGCCGCGGCCAGATCGCGCCATGCCTGAGCCGAACCCGGGTCGGAGACGGCGGCGAAGGGCGAGACGTCGGGACGGTAGCGACGAGCGAGCCCCGAGCCCTCGGCGAGCGCGGCGTGCGCACCGGTCAGCGAGTGCCAGACCGGGTTGTCGAGAACATCGTCGAGGAGAAGATCTGGCTGCGAGACGGACACCCCAGGATTTTCCCACCACCCCATCGAGCGCGGTTAACCCTTTTCGACAGGTGGATCGATAATGGAGGCGTGCCTTCCGCTCTGCCTCCCGGCGATCCTGCCCCCACCGACGGGTCGCTGCCGGCCGAATCGCTGAGCACGCTGGGGGAGAAGGGCCTGGGCTTCTACGTCCACGTCCCGTTCTGCACGGTCAGATGCGGCTACTGCGACTTCAACACCTACACCGCGGTCGAGCTGGGCCCCGGCGTGAGCCGGCAGACGTACGCCGACCAGGCCATCGAGGAGGTCCGGCTGGCCCGCCGCGTGCTCGGCGAGCGTGACAAGCAGGTGGACACCGTCTTCTTCGGCGGCGGCACCCCGACGCTCCTCCCGGCGCAGGACCTCACCAGCATCCTGACGGCGATCAAGGACGAGTTCGGTCTCGCCGGCGACGTCGAGGTGACGACCGAGGCCAACCCCGACTCCGTAGACCTGGACTACCTGCGCACCCTGCGCGAGGGCGGCTTCACGCGCCTCAGCTTCGGCATGCAGTCGGCCGTCCCGCACGTACTGAAGACCCTCGACCGCACCCACGACCCCGAGCGCGTCCCGCTGGTCGTCGATTGGGCACGGCAGGCCGGCTTCGAGCAGGTCTCCCTCGACCTCATCTACGGCACCCCGGGCGAGTCGGTCGACGACTGGCGGGTCAGCCTCGACACGGCACTGGCCAGCAACCCCGACCACATCTCGGCCTACTCCCTCATCGTCGAGGACGGCACCGCCTTGGCCCGAAGGGTCAGAAGGGGCGAGATCGAGATGCCTGACGAGGACGACCTCGCCGACAAGTACGAGCTGGCCGACGCCACGTTCCGAAAGCACGGTCTGACCTGGTACGAGGTTTCCAACTGGGCCACCGACGAGTCCCAGCGCTGCCGTCACAACATGCTCTACTGGCAGGGTGGCGACTGGTGGGGTGTCGGCCCCGGCGCCCACAGCCACGTCGGCGGCACCCGGTGGTGGAACGTCAAGCACCCCAAGGCGTACGCGGACCGTATCGGCAGCAACCAGAGCCCCGCCCACGCCCGCGAGATCCTCGCCGAGGAGGACCGGCGGGTCGAGCGCGTGCTTCTCGAGCTGAGACTCGCCGACGGCCTCCCGGCGGACGCCCTCGACGACGAGGGCCGCGCCGCGCTTCCGGAGCAGGTACGCCGCGGCCTGGTCACCGTCGAGGGCGACACGATCCTTCTCACCGAGACCGGCAGGCTCCTCGCCGACGCGGTGGTCCGAGACCTGCTCCCCTGAGGAGCCCTGAGCATCCCTGAGTCCGGGACCTTGGTCCTGACCGAAGGATCAGGGGTGATCCTGATTGGTAAAGAGCGCTCGACAGGGGAGAGTGGAGCCATGGCAACCACAACTCTTTCCCGTCCCAGCAACGACAAATGGATCGCCGGCGTCTGCGGCGGCCTCGGCCAGCGTTTCGGCATCAACTCGAACCTGATCCGGCTGGCCTTCATCATCTCCTGCCTGCTTCCCGGACCGCAGTTCATCGTCTACATCGTGCTGTGGATCATCATGCCGAAGAAGTCGTCCTACTGACGGAGCCTCAGACGGGCTCGGTGACGAAGTCGATCAGCTCCTCGACCCGCCCGAGCAGGGCGGGCTCCAGGTCGCCGAAGGAGTTCACCCGTCCGAGGATGTGCTTCCAGGCACGGGCGATGTCGGCCTGATCGCGGTGGGGCCAGCCCAGGTGCTGGCAGATGCCCTTCTTCCACTCGATCGAGCGCGGCACGTTCGGCCAGGCCTCGAGCCCGAGCCGGGCCGGCTTGACCGCCTGCCACACGTCGATGAACGGGTGGCCCACGATGAGCACGTGCTGGCCGACCGCGGAGCGCCGGATCGACTCCGCGATCCGGGCCTCCTTCGAGCCCTTGACCAGGTGGTCGACGAGCACCCCGACCCGGCGCTCGGGCCCCGGCCGGAACGAGACGAGATGGTCGGCGAGGTCGTCGACCCCGCCCAGGTACTCGACGACGACACCCTCGATCCGCAGGTCGTCGCCCCAGATCTTCTCGACCAGCTCGGCGTCGTGACGCCCCTCGACGAAGATCCGCGACTCGCGCGCGACCCGCGCCTTGACGTTGTCCACGGCGACCGAGCCCGACGCGGTGCGGGTCGGCTTCGCGGGCGCGGTGCGGGTCACCGGGGGAGTGAGGATGACCGGCTTGCCGTCGAGCCAGAAGCCCGGTCCGAGCGGGAACGTACGCCGCTTGCCCTTCCGGTCCTCCAGGGTCAGCGTGTGCAGGTCGCGGTCGATCCGCACGATCTCGCCGACGAAGTCGGTCTCGACCTCCTCCACCACCGCGCCCAGCTCTGCGGGGGTCTCGACGGCACGCCCGTGCTTGGGCTTCTTCCAATCACCGGCCAGGACGTCGGAGCCATAGCGATCGCTCATCCGGAGAACGGTAACGGAGTCAGCAGCGAGAACCCGTGAGCACTCGCCCGAGCTGCTCGAGAACATCGTCCGGCGTGGCCGCGGTCTCCGGGAACCGGAAGGTCACGTGGTGGCCGCCGTCGAGGGTGATCCAGGAGACCTCGACGCTCTCCTCGGTGAGGTGGGAGAGGCGCACGCCCACGATGTGACGCGGCCGCAGACCGAGCCGGGCGGAGAGCGAGCGGCACAGGTCGGCCTGGTGCTCGTCGTTGGCGTGGGTCGTGATGCGGACCAGCAGATCGTCGGCGATCATAGGACTCTCCAGTGGGGCGGAAGCAGTGCAGCGAGTGACTCTAAGGTCAGCCTAACCTAAGGCTATCTCGATGGCGAGAGAAGTAATCCGTTCCACAGAATGAAGCGGCCACCGGAAACTGGTTCCTGTGACGCGAACCGGTAGGATTGGCACTCGCACGGAATGAGTGCCAGGCAGCCAGGACGACAGGGAGGGCGCAGATGCAGAACGAACGCAGGCTCTCCGTCCTTCGGGCCATCGTCGAGGACTACGTGAAGACCGAGGAGCCGGTCGGCTCCAAGGCGCTGGTGGAGCGTCACGGTCTGGGCGTCTCGCCGGCGACGGTACGCAACGACATGGCCGCGCTGGAGGAGGAGGGCTACATCACCGCCCCCCACACCAGCGCCGGCCGGGTGCCCACCGACAAGGGCTACCGCCTCTTCGTCGACCGGCTGACCACGGTCAAGCCGATGACCGCGGCCGAGAAGCGGGCGATCGCCGGTTTCCTCGACGGCGCGGTCGACCTCGACGACGTCGTCAGCCGCTCGACCCGGTTGCTCTCCCAGCTGACCCGCCAGGTCGCGGTGGTGCAGTACCCGACGCTGAGCCGCTCCACCGTCCGCCACGTCGAGCTGGTCTCGCTGGCCCCGACCAGGCTCCTCCTCGTGCTCATCCTCAGCACCGGCCGCGTCGAGCAGCGACTGCTCGAGGTGACCGAGGAGGTCTCCGAGGAGACCCTGGCGGGGCTGCGTACGCAGGTCAACGCCGCCGTGGACGGCGTCATCATCGGTGAGGCCTGCCAGGCGCTGCGCGCGATCGCCCAGCCCGAGGCCGACGCCGAAGCCCCGAGCGACGACCTCGCGACCAGCATCGCCGAGGCCCTGATCGAGGCGATGAGCGACCACCGCTCCGACGAGCGCATCTCCATCGGCGGCACCAGCAACCTGGCCCGCTTCGGCGACAGCTTCGACACCGCCGTACGCCCGCTCCTTGAGGCCCTCGAGGAGCACGTCGTCCTGCTCAAGCTGATGGGCGAGGCGACCGCGGGCGGACTGGTCACGGTGCGGATCGGCGCCGAGGGCCCCTACCAGGAGCTGTCGCAGACCAGCGTGGTCGCGACCGGCTACGGACCTGGCGACGAGGCGCTGGCCACGCTCGGCGTGGTCGGCCCCACCCGGATGGACTACCCCGGATCCATGGCGGCGGTGCGCGCGGTGGCGCGTTACCTCTCCCGGATCCTCGACGAGGCTTGAGCAGCAGACTCGATTCAAGGAAGATCAGCGAACTTCGATGGCAGGAAGACCGACGTTGGACCCCTATGAGCTCCTCGGTGTCGACAAGGACGCCGACGACGCAACGATCAAGAAGGCGTACCGGAAGCTGGCGCGCCAGTACCACCCTGACGTCAATCCCGACGCCGAGTCGCAGGAGAAGTTCAAGGAGATCTCCCACGCGTACGAGGTGCTGAGCGACCCACAGAAGCGGGCTGCGTACGACCGCGGTGGGGACCCGTTCGCGGGCGGTTTCGGCGCGCAGGGCGCGGGCTTCTCCTTCACCGACATCATGGACGCCTTCTTCGGTGGCGCCGGTGCGGGCGCCGGTGGTGCGGGGCGTGGCCCCCGTCCGCGCGTACGCCGCGGGCAGGACGCCCTCATCCGGCTCGACATCGACCTGGCCGAGGCCGCCTTCGGTGTCACCCGCGACCTGAAGGTCGACACCGCGGTCGTCTGCGACACCTGTGGCGGCGAGGGAGCCGCGGAAGGCTCCCACCCGGTCCCGTGCGAGACCTGCCACGGCCAGGGTGAGGTCGCGGTCGTGCAGCGCTCGTTCCTGGGCGAGATCCGTACGCTGCGCCCGTGCTCGGCCTGCAACGGCTTCGGCACCGTCATCCCCGACCCGTGCCGCGACTGCAGCGGCGAGGGCCGGGTGCGCTCCCACCGCACCCTGACCGTCAAGATCCCGCCGGGCGTCGACGACGGCACCCGGGTGCAGCTCGCCGAGCAGGGTGAGGTCGGCCCCGGCGGCGGCCCGGCCGGCGACCTCTACGTCGAGATCCACGTCGCGAAGCACGCCACCTTCACCCGAAGGGGCAACGACCTGCACTGCACCGCGAAGGTGCCGATGACCGCGGCCGCGCTCGGCACCACGCTCAACCTGCCGACGCTGGAGGCCGACCTCGTCGGCGAGGGCGCCGACCAGATCGACCCCGAGGACGCCTCGATCCAGATCGACCTCAAGCCCGGCACCCAGTCCGGGACCGACCACGTCCTGCGCGGCCGCGGTGTGCCCGGTCTGCGGGGCGGTCGCGGCGACCTGATCGTGACCATCAACGTGGAGACCCCCACCAAGCTCGACCTCGAGCAGGAGGCGCTGCTGCGCCAGCTCGCCGAGATGCGCGGTGAGGAGTCCGTCCAGGGCCAGCTCAAGGCGGCCCACAAGGGCGGCGTCTTCTCCTGGTTCAAGGACACCCTCAACGGGCACTGATCCACGATGACTCTCCCTGTCCACCTCGTCGAGTCGCTCGCCGGCACCCGTATCGGCGACGAAGTCGAGGTGAGCGGTGACGAGGGCCACCACGCTGTGGTCGTACGCCGCCTCCGCGTCGGCGAGGAGGTCGTGCTCACCGACGGTGCCGGCGAGGGCGTCACCGGCACGATCACGGCGACCACCAAGAAGTCGATGACCGTACGCGTCGACGAGGTCATCCTCGGCGACGCGCCGCCCGAGCCCGCGCTGACGGTCGTCCAGGCGCTGCCCAAGGGAGATCGCGGCGAGCTCGCCGTCGAGATGCTCACCGAGATCGGCGCCGCCCACATCGTCCCGTGGGCAGCGGCCCGCTCGGTCGCCGTCTGGAAGGGCGAGCGCGCGGTCAAGTCCCTGGCCCGCTGGCGGGCCACCGCCCGCGAGGCCGCCAAGCAGTCGCGCCGGCTGTGGCACCCCGAGGTCGAGCCGATGGCCACCACCGAATCCGTCGTGGCCAAGATCGAGGCGGCCGACGTCGCTGTCGTGCTCCACGAGGAGGGCACCCTCCCGCTCGGTGCCGTCCCGGTCATCGACGAGGGCACCATCCTCGTCGTGGTCGGCCCCGAGGGCGGCCTGACGGAGGACGAGATCGCCCTGTTCGAGAAGGCCGGCGCCACCACCATCCGCCTGGGCGGCGAGGTCCTGCGCACCTCGACGGCCGGTGTCGCCGCGAGCGCCGCCCTCCTGGCCCGCACCCGCCGCTGGGACTGACCGGCCGACTGACCACCGGCTGCTCGGCGTGGTGGGTTCGTCCTTCGGTGGCGCCGGGTGAGTATGGAGGCATGAGGAGCACACGTACGCGTCCGGCGGGCGCCATCATCGCTCTCGCTCTCTGCGGCGTACTGACCGCCGGGTGCGGCAGCAACGATGCCGTCGCCGAGGACCCCGAGGTGTCGACCCAGCCGTCCGAGGAGCCGTCGACGCTGCCACGGACCTCCGCTCTCATCACGCTGGCGGCGCCGGCTGAGGGTGCGACGGTGTCGGACAGCTTCGAGGCCTCGGGCACGGCGAACTCGAACGAGGCGAACGTGCCGTGGGAGATCCGCGACGGCTCCGGCGAGACTGTGCTCGAAGGCCACGCGACCGCTGAGGGGTGGATGGACAAGCTCTACCCGTGGACGACGACGGTCGACGTCTCCGGGCTCGAGCCCGGGACGTACCTCTTCATCGCCCGCACCGACGACACCTCCGACGGCGAGGGGAAGCCTTCTGAGGAGGTCGGCGCCCGGATCACCGTCGAGTAGGACATCATCGCTACCGTGATCCTCACCGAACGGCAGCTCAACCGGACCCTCCTGCTCCGCCAGCACCTGCTGTCCCGGGCCTCGCTCGCCTCGGCCGAGATGATTGAGCATCTGGTCGGCCTGCAGGCGCAGGAGTCGCTGCCGCCGTTCTTCGCGCTCGCCGCCCGGCTGGAGTCGTTCGACCCCTACGCGCTCAGCGCACAGCTCGAGTCGAGCGAGCTGGTCCGGCTCTCCTCGCTGCGCTCGACCATCCACATGCACACCGCGGCCGATGCCGCCCTGATCAGGGCCTGGACCCAGCCGGTCCACGACTTCTACACCCAGCGGGTCGAGATCGTCCGCCCGGCGGCGCAGCTGGAGGGCTTCGTGGAGGCCGCCGAGGACGTACTCGCTCTCGGGGCGCTGCCCAACGTGGCCCTCGAGGCCGGTCTGGTCGAGCACTTCCCCGGCGTGCCGGCCAAGGCGCTCGGCCTGCGGGCGCGCAACGAGCTGCCGCTGGTCCAGCTGCCGCCGCGGGGCCTGTGGAAGGGCTCGGGCGGCCTCGTCTACGACCTGCTCCCGCGCTGGACGGGTGTGCCCCCGGTGGCCGTGGACGATGTCGTCCAGACGCTGGCGCCGCAGATCGTACGCCGCTACCTGCTCGCCTTCGGGCCGGCGAGCGCCGCCGACATCACCACGTGGTCGTCGCTGACCCGGCTGGGCCCGGTGATCAAGCGGATCGAGGGCCTGGTGACGTATCGCGACGAGGCGGGCAAGACCCTCTACGACGTCCCGGACGCTCCGCTCGCCACCGGTGAGGAGCACGCCCCGGTACGCCTCCTGGGCAGGTTCGACAACGTCTGGCTCTCGCACGCCAACCGGGAGCGGATCACCGCCAAGGGGACCCGGAAGGAGTGGGGCATCGGGGGCGGCGGCGCCGTCATCATCGCCGGCGGCCACCTCATCGGCCTCTGGAAGCCCGTCGACGGCAAGGTCGAGGTCGTCAAGCTGCTCCGCGACCTCACCCCGGACGAACGCGACGAGCTTGCCGAGGAGACCTCCCGCGTCGAATCGCTGCTCGGGAGCTGACCCCGAACTATCCAGTAGGAACGGGGCGGAGCGCCCGCGTACCATGGACGTATCAGCCTCATGACGAGAAAGGGCCCGCTCCGGGCATCCATGACCGATCGACACCCAAGTCCGCTTCCGACCGACACACCGACGACCGCCCAGGTTGTCTCGGGCTCCGCTTCGACCAAGCACACCGTGGTCGTTCCGAGCAGCGTCGACATGGTGACCGTCCTCGGCCCGGCCGATGAGCACCTCGGGATCATCGAGGCCCACTTCGACGCCGACGTGCACGTGCGCGGTAACCGGATCACTCTCCACGGCGCCCCCAGCGAGATCGCGATGATCGAGCGGGTCCTGGAGGAGCTGGTCCAGATCATCCGCACCGGTCAGGGTGTGAGCGGCGAGACGGTCGAGCGGGTGATCGGCATGCTCCAGGCCGACACGACGGAGAAGCCGGCCGACGTGCTGAGCCTCAACATCCTCTCCAACCGTGGCCGGAGCATCCGCCCCAAGACGCTCAACCAGAAGCGCTACGTCGACGCGATCGACAAGCACACGATCACCTTCGGCATCGGCCCGGCGGGCACCGGCAAGACCTACCTGGCGGTCGCCAAGGCTGTCCAGGCGCTGCAGACCAAGCAGGTCAACCGGATCATCCTGAGCCGCCCGGCGGTCGAGGCCGGCGAGAAGCTCGGCTTCCTGCCCGGCACCCTGACCGAGAAGATCGACCCCTACCTGCGCCCGCTCTACGACGCGCTGCACGACATGATGGACCCGGAGATGATCCCCAAGCTGATGGCGTCGGGGACCATCGAGGTGGCCCCGCTCGCGTTCCTGCGCGGGCGAAGCCTCAACGACTCCTTCATCATCCTCGACGAGGCGCAGAACACCACGCCCGAGCAGATGAAGATGTTCCTGACCCGCCTCGGCTTCGGCTCCAAGATCGTGGTGACCGGTGACGTCACGCAGACCGACCTCCCCTCGGGCCAGCGGTCGGGGCTGCGGGTCGTCGAGGGCATCCTCGACGACGTCAAGGACATCAGCTTCAACAACCTGACCAGCCACGACGTCGTACGCCACCGGCTGGTCGCCAAGATCGTCGCCGCCTACGAGGAGCACGACGTGCGCACCCAGACGCGGGCCACTGGGGAGACGCGCGCATGAGCGAGCGCAAGCGAGCGACCACATGAGCACGGAGATCATCAACGAGTCCGAGCAGGAGATCGACGTCGAGCACGTCGCCAAGCTCGCTCGCTTCCTGCTCGAGCAGCTGCGCGTGCACCCGCAGGCCGATCTCCGGATCAAGTTCGGTGACGAGGCCACGATCACCGAGCTCAACGAGCGCTACTTCGACACCGAGGGCCCGACAGACGTGCTGTCCTTCCCCGGTGACGAGCTCCTCCCCGGCCGCCTCGACGAGGAGCCGGAGGAGGGCGACCTGGGCGATATCATCATCGCCCCGACGATCGCAGCCAAGCAGGGAGAGGCAGCCGGCCACGGCACCGTGGCGGAGATCGAGCTGCTGACCACCCACGGCATCCTCCACCTGCTCGGCTATGACCACGTGGACCCCGAAGAGCACGCCGAGATGTTCGGGCTGCAGGCCAAGCTGCTCACGGCCTGGGGCTCGTCGGCCAAAGCACCCGATTAGGAGCTCGACCCACACCCATGGACGATGCGAGGCTGCTGATCGCAGCCGCAGTTCTGGTCCTCATCGCCGGCATCTTCTCAGCCGCCGACGCAGCGCTCAGCGCCTTCTCCCGCGCCCGGGCCGCGGAGCTCGTCTCCGAGGGCCGTGCCGGCGCCAAGCGCCTGGTCGCGGTGGTCGGCGACCCCGCCCGCTACCTCAACACGGTGCTGCTGCTGCGGCTGCTGTGCGAGATCGGGGCCACGGTGCTGGCCGCGCTGTGGGCCTACGACCTCTACCAGGGCCGCTGGTGGCCGACGGTGCTCACCACGACCGCAACGATGACCGTGGTCTCCTTCGTGGTCATCGGCGTCGGTCCCCGCACGCTGGGGCGTCAGCACCACGAGGGCATCGCCCTCGCGGTCGCCGGCCCGATCGGGGCGATCACCGCCATCCTCGGCCCCATCCCGAGCCTGCTGATCATGCTCGGTAACGCGCTCACCCCCGGCAAGGGCTTCCGCAAGGGCCCGTTCTCGACGGAGACCGAGCTGCGTGAGCTGGTCGACATCGCCGAGGCCTCCGACCTGATCGAGGCCGACGAGCGCCGGATGATCCACTCGGTCTTCGAGCTCGGCGAGACCCGTGCCCGTGAGGTGATGGTGCCCCGCGGGGACATCGTCTTCCTGGAGCGCCGCAAGACCCTGCGCCAGGCGCTGTCGCTGTTCCTGCGCTCGGGATACTCCCGGATGCCGGTGATCGACGGCAGCCTCGACGACATCATCGGGATGGTCTACCTCAAGGACGTCGTCGCGCGAGACTTCGAGGCGCCGGAGGTCGAGACCACCCAGCGGGTCGAGTCGCTGATGCGCAAACCGACCTGGGTGCCCGACTCCAAGCCGGTCGACGAGCTGCTGGCCGAGATGCAGCAGCACCGCCAGCACATCGCGGTCGTCGTCGACGAGTACGGCGGCACCGCCGGCCTGATCACCATCGAGGACATCCTCGAGGAGATCGTCGGCGAGATCACCGACGAGTACGACCTCGAGGACCGCGAGCCGCTCCACCTCGGCGACGGCTCCTGGCGGGTGCCCTCCCGCTTCCTGGTCAGCGACCTCGAGGAGCTCATCGGCGTCCCCGTCGAGGAGGACGACGTCGACTCCGTACGCGGTCTGATGGCCAAGCATCTGGGCCTCGTGCCGATCCCCGGGTCCGAGGTCGAGGCCCACGGGCTCTGCTTCGTGGCCGAGGAGGCTGCTGGCCGGCGCAACAAGATCGGTACCGTACGCATCAGCGCCGTCGTCCCGGCTGAGACCGAGGCCGACGACGAGGACGAGCACAGCGAGAAGTCGGACAGAAAGAAAGAGGCCCATGCCCGAGCAGAGTGAGCCCACCGCGGAGGACCGCAAGCTGGTGACCCTGGCCCGCGCGACGCGTGCCCGCACCGGCGCGGCCGAAGGAGCAGCCGTGCGCGACCTCGACGGCCGCACCTACGCCGCTGCCACCGTGGACCTGCCCTCGCTCCAGATCTCCGCGATCGGCGTCTGCGTGGCGATGGCGGTCGCGTCGGGAGCCAAGGGCCTCGAGGCCGTCGTCGTGCTCGGCGAGGCCGAGGAGGTCTCGGCGAACGACCTCTCGATCGTCAAGGAGTTCGCGGGCGAGGACGTCCCGGTCCTCGTCGGCGACCCGCGCGGCACCCTCCGCTGAGCCCCTGCGGGCTGCTCAACTCGCTCAGCGAGCAGCCCGGTGGCCGCCGGTCGCAGCGCCCTCGGCGAGGAGCGGAAGGGTGCCCAGCTCGATGGTGACGTGGATCCCGTCCTCGTCACGGTAGGCCGTGAGGCCGTTCATGGTGGCCATGTCGACGCCCTTCTCACGCATGTGCACGACGATCTGGTCGATCGCCAGCGCGAGCCGGGCCTGGGAGACGGACTTGTTGCGCCACTTGACCTGGTTCTCGGTGAAGTAGGGGGTCGCCTTCTCGGCGAGCGTCGACACAGCGTCACGATGGGCAGCACTGGACATGGGGACCCTCCAGGGTGCACGAGATGGGGGAGCTCGACGGGAGCAGTCGGCGCTTGTGACTGTAAGCGAACGAACCTGAAAATCGAAACCCGAGATCCCAGGGCGCGAGTAAAGTGCGTGGAGTGACGGGTGAGACTGGTTGGCAACGACACACCGAGGCCGTCGAGCGGTTGACGGCCTCCTACCGCCGGATCCCTGACGGCGCTCCCGTGAGGTTGGCCAAACGCACCACCAACCTCTTCCGGGCCCGGGCGGCGACCGATGCGCCCGGTCTCGACGTCTCCGGACTGGCCGGCGTGATCGAGGTCGACGCCGGCGCGGGCACCGCCGACGTCCAGGGGATGTGCACCTACGAGGACCTCGTCGACGCCACCTTGGCGTACGGGATGATCCCGTACGTCGTCCCGCAGCTGCGGACGATCACGCTCGGTGGCGCGGTGACGGGCATGGGCATCGAGGCCACGAGCTTCCGCAACGGGATGCCGCACGAGTCGGTGCTGGAGATGGACATCCTCACCGGCGCGGGCGAGATCGTCACGACCCGTCCCGGCGACGACCTCTTCGACACCTTCCCGAACTCCTACGGCTCCCTCGGCTACGCCACCCGGCTCAAGATCAAGCTGGAGAAGGTGCCGGGCTACGTCGCGCTGCGGCACGTACGCTTCGACGACCTCGGCCTGCTCACGAAGACGATCGCGCAGATCACCGAGACCAGGACGTACGAGGGGGAGCGGGTCGACGGGCTCGACGGCGTCGCCTTCGAGCCGGGGGAGTACTACCTGACCCTGGCGACCTGGACCGAGCAGGCCACCCGACAGGTCACCGAGCGGGCGAGCGACTACGGCGGCCAGCAGATCTACTACCGCTCGATCCAGGAGCGAGAGACGGATCTGCTGACGACCTACGACTACCTGTGGCGCTGGGACACCGACTGGTTCTGGTGCTCGGGCGCCTTCGGCGCGCAGAACAAGTACCTCCGCAGGGTCTGGCCGCGCCGGCTGCGGCGCTCGGACGTCTACATGAAGCTGGTCGGCCTGGACCGGCGGTTCGGCATCGCCGACAAGCTCGACGCGCGTGCCGGACGGCTCCTGAGGGAACGGGTGATCCAGGACATCGAGGTCCCGGTCGAGAACCTTCCGACGTTCCTTGAGTGGTTCGACGCCGAGATCGGGATGCGGCCGGTGTGGCTGTGCCCGCTGGTCTCCCAGGGGACGAACACAGGAGGGAAATGGCCGACCTACCCGCTCGAGGCGGGCCGGACGTACGTCAACGTCGGTTTCTGGGGCACGGTCCACGTCGGCCCCGGTGCCGTCAACGCTCCCAAGAACCGGGCGATCGAGGCGCAGGTCCACGAGCTCGGCGGGCATAAATCGCTCTACTCCGAGGCGTTCTACGACAAGGATGTCTTCGACGCTCTCTATGACGGGGACAACCTCGCTGCCGTGAAGGCGAGGTATGACCCCGGCAACCGGTTGACCGATCTGTACAGCAAGGCGGTGAAGAGACTGTGAACCATATTGCAGAGACCATCAACGAACTCTTCGACGGTGGGCTGCCGATCAAGCTCACCGCGTACGACGGCAGCGTCGCCGGCGACAACGACTCTCCCTTCGGGATGGAGATCCTCAACCCGCGCGGGCTCGCGTTCCTGCTGACCGCGCCGGGCGACCTCGGCCTGGCACGTGCCTATGTCAGCGGTGACATGGCCCTGCACGGCATCCATCCGGGCGACCCCTACCCGCTCCTGAACCTGATCCTGGACAAGACCGACTTCAAGCGACCCAGTCCTCGGGAGACGGTCGAGATGGTGCGCGCGCTCGGGGTGAAGAACTTCGTCCCGCCCAAGCCACCGCCGCAGGAGCACCTGCCCGCGTGGCGGCAGCGGGCCGAGAACGTACGCCACCTCTCCGGTCGCGCCATCGGCGCGCTGCCGTGGACGCGGCACTCGCCCGAGCGCGACGCCGACGCGATCCACCACCACTACGACGTCTCCAACACCTTCTACGAGTACGTCCTCGGTCCGTCGATGACCTACACCTGTGCCCTCTACCCGACCGATGACGCCACCCTCGAGGAGGCGCAGGCGGCCAAGTACGACCTGATCTGCCGCAAGCTCGGGCTCGAGCCCGGGATGCGGCTGCTCGACATCGGCTGTGGTTGGGGCGGGATGGTGCGCCACGCGGCTCAGCACTACGGGGTCAAGGCGCTCGGTGTCACGCTCTCGCGCGAGCAGGCCAACTGGGCCCAGAAGGCGATCAAGGCCGATCGTCTCGACGACGTCGCCGAGGTGCGCTTCTCCGACTACCGCGACGTGGTCGAGGGGGACTTCGACGCGGTCAGCTCCATCGGGCTCACCGAGCACATCGGCGTGGCCAACTACCCGGCGTACTTCGGTTTCATCAAGGGCAAGCTGCGCGACGGAGGCCGGCTGCTCAACCACTGCATCACCCGTCCCGACAACATCTCGCGGGCGAACGCGGGGGCCTTCATCGACCGCTACGTCTTCCCCGACGGCGAGCTGATCGGCTCGGGCACCATCGTCTCCGCGGTCGAGAACACCGGCCTCGAGGTGCAGCACCACGAGAACATCCGGGTCCACTACGCCAAGACGCTCACGGCGTGGAACGACAACCTGCGCGACAACTGGGACGCCTGCGTCAACGAGGTCGGCCTCGGCACCGCGAAGGTCTGGGGTATCTACATGGCCGGCTCCCGGATCGGCTTCGAGCGCAACAACATCCAGCTCCACCACGTGCTCGCGACCAAGACCGTGGACGGTCGCTCGGGCTACCCCCTGCGGCACACCTTCTGAGGAGGAGAGTGGGCGAAAGTGGCAGGTCGGACAGCGATCCGCCTGCCACTTTCGCCCACTCTCTATGAGACGTCGGGCAGCCGCCAGACCGTTCGCATCCTCGCCTTCCCGGACTTGGAGAAGAGCGACGCCTCCAAGAGCCTCCACCACGGTCGGATGTCATCGACGGTGAGCTCTCGACCGAGCGCGTCCGTCGCTGCGCGAAGGATCAGCCAGCTGTCATGACGGACCTGACCCGCGACCCAACCGTGGCGTACGTAGCCGGACTTGGCGAGTGCCGCGTCTCGTCCGCGGTCACGGCGGTACTGCCCGCGCTCGCGGTGCTGCGCGCCGTCGTACTCCTGCAGGGTCTTGGTCCCGGTGACCAGCAGATCGGCTCGTCCGATGAAGACGCCACGGGCGTCGTGGATGTCCATCTGCGGCTCGACCTCGACCCCGCACGCGGTGTGCAGGATGCGAAGGAGGGACTCCCAGGCGGACTCTGAGCGCTGGTCGCACAAGTGCAGCGCCTCGCTCAGCCGACGTGCGCCCGGTCGCCCGGAGGATGCGACGGTCTCGAGATCGGCGAGCGTGCATTTCTGCAGGTGGAGCGCGCTGTCGAGCAGCACGACCAGGTCGAGCACACCGAGCTCACGTGCGCACGCGAGCGCCGCTTCGGCGACCGGTGCCACTCGCAGCCCGTCGAGCGAGATCGCTGCCGGTGGCTGAGGGTGTCGGCTGATCCGCAGCTCGGGCCGCCGGATCCGGACCGACGACTCATGAAGTGCGACGAAGATCGGCAGGTCGTCGGGAAGAGGCGGCAACCAGAGTTCGTGGAGTCGCATGGCGCTCAGGCCGGTGAACACGGCGGAGCCGGGCAAGACCGCTGACCAAGCCGCCAACCCCGCTCGCCAGCGGGCGTCACCGTCGAGCCCGGCCGGGACGTGCACGCCGTTCCCGATCCGCTCCCATCTCGGACCGCGCCGCCGAGGCTGACGTGGGCGGCGTCGGCCGGCGTTCTCCCGCAGACACGGCTCGGTGACGCTCTCCATGGTGACCAGCATCCCGGCGACCACCGACATCCTTGTCTGACTGGCGTCAGGAGTGGGCGAAAGTGGCAGGTCGGACAGCGATCCGCCTGCCACTCTCGCCGAGATCACCGAG